>JAAUUR010000219.1 GCA_012031045.1 Leptolyngbyaceae cyanobacterium SM2_5_2 | reverse complement strand
TCGGTAAAGCCCATGGAAAAAGTTGCGCTGCTCAGGCCGTTCTGACAGGGTAATTAAACGCACCGTTGCTCCCGGTGCGGGAATGACCTTTCCCTGGCGTACCCAGGCTTCCACAGTCAGCGCATTGGTGTCGCCAATGGCGTTAATTACCTTCGTGGCTGGGCCTGCGGAGGCCAGCAGCGCGGGCTGGTTGGTAATGGCCAGGCCGTTTCTGCCCGGTAGCCAGGAAACGGTGCCACGCTCCAGGTGCAGGTCAATGGGCGTACCCACCCCCGACACATCGTAAACCGCGTTGCCCTCGCCTTCCTGGAAGGTGTAGAGAGCTTGCAGGTCACGATCGCCCACGCCTCCCAGTCGCCGCTGCTGGCGGGAGCGCTCAGCATAGACCAGCAAGCTGGCCGGGTCGGCAGCAATGGCCTGGGTACCGGTGGCACTTAAAGCCGCGCTGGCCGAGGGGGGATAATGGCGGCGGAGCGGATCGTAGGCGTAGCCGAGGGCGGTGGAGCGGCTGAGGCGGGCTGAAGTGGTGGGCAACGCGGCCAAGACGCTCTGCAATCGGCTGGGTTGAGCCTCTGGTAGGGGATGGTTGAGGCGAAACCAGCTTTCTTCCAAAGAGAGCGGATCGAGCCGTGCCCAGGTGCGCCCGGCGGCGGTATCTGCCCCCGCCAGGGCAAACGCTACGGGTTCGGTTTTGGCCCAATGGCTCAGGGCCAGGGCCACATCGCTCCCCTGCCCCTGGCCCAACAGGTCGATGGGGTCGCGCTGGAGGGGATTGGTGGACGTGCTTAACTCAGGGCTGGCGTTTAGCAGCCGTCCCCAAAAGGGCATGGTGAGCAGCAGCCAGTGAGGATCCTGGGGGTCTGAAGGGCCGTAGTCTTGGGGATTGCTGAGAATGCCCAACTGGCTACCGTTGGGTAAGAACTGGAGGGTGGTGGGGTTGGCCGCTGTCACCGGCGTAGTTCTCACCCAGTGGGGAGCGCTGGCTTCCACCATCAGCATGGGCCCCAGGGCGGCCTCGTTCAGGGGAGCATCCTGGCCGGTTAACAGCTGGGTTTGCAAGTCTCGCTGCCACCAGCCCAGGCTAGCCTGGCCAACGGTGGTAGTGCTCCGGGACGGATCGAGGGTTTTGGCGGTGCTCTGGCCCAGAAAGGTTTTGAACACGCCAACCGGCATGAGTTGCACAGTTTGGGTAGTTGCCCAGCGCCGCTCGTCGCCCAGCCGGTAGGTTTGAGCCGAGTCGGCCAGCACCGCCAGCAACTGGTGCTCGGTCACCGCCAGAAAGGCCCAGGGCCGATCGCCCGCGAACTCAAACACCAGCCCAGCCTCTCCCAGGGTCAGCACGTCCACTGGCAGGCTGTGCTGGTTGAACAACACGCGCAGGGTATGGCGCAGGTGGCTGAGGCTTCGAGAACCGTTCTCCAGGGGAGGCAGGGCGGGCAAAACCACCCCCGCTGGCAGTAGGGGTTCCGCGTCTTCTACCTCGTCGTGGGATTGCAAGGCCAGGGGCCAGGAAATCAGATTTTTGACCTCCAAAAAGCCGTTGAGCAGCAGCGCCTCGGCCCAGGTACCAGGCTGTTGATCTGGGGAGGGAACCCACTGGCTGGTGTAGCCCATGACCAGGTCTCCGGCTGAGGCCGCAAAGAGGCGATCTCGCAAGGTATCCTCTCCAGCGGTGACCGTTGCTCCTGCAGCGGATTGCAAAAACTCGCCCCACTGGCAGGTCAGAATTGTTTCCAGGTACGCCGTTCTGAGGGCAAGGGTGGGATATTGGGCCACTCCTGCGGGTTGCGCCTGGGGTTGGGGTGTAAAGGTAAGGGCGGCAAAGCCAGGTAGATCGCCAGCCTTGAGCGGCATTCCCGGCAACCCGTAGAGCGGGGCATCGGTGGCCTGGAAACTCTGCCACTCAAACTCCAGGGCGTGGTAATTGAGGGTTAGAGGGCCAAGCTCCAGGGTTAACTGCTGCAGCAGAGTGCCAGAGAGCCAGGTGGCCGCCGCCTGGTCGGGGGTTTTAACCAGGGGAAACTCCACCAGGGCGGCCAAGGTTGCGGTGGTAGTAGCATCAGCCTGGGCGAGTTGACCCAGGGATACGGCCACCTGCAAACTGGCGCTGTGCTGGAAGGGCTCGAAGGGGCGCAGGGTTAGGGTGGCTAGTTGAGGGGCGAGGGCCGGGGCAGGAGTCACAGCGGGGAACTCGTAGCGTCCGGTTACCTCGGCGGCTGACGCTGGATAAAACACCAGCGGTTCATCCAGGGGCAAGGCCCAGGCCGCATCAAACAAAAAGAAATTGAGCCAAACCTGCTCCACGATCAGCGATTGTTCGCCAGTGTCGGCCTGGGTGTGCAGGCGCAGGTGATGCCAGGTGAGCTGGGGTGCGTCGGTGGTTTCGTTATCGTCTAAGGCCAGGGGCCAAATGCCAGCGGCAGCGGTTGCTGGGCGATCGGGGACTGGCCCCACGGCGCTGAGGACCAGGGGTGCCCCGTGCTATCTCGCTCAAAGTCCAGCCGGATGTCGCTAGTGAGATCGGGCAGGGCTTCTCCCTCGGCGGACAGGGGCAATTGTAGCCGCCCCACCACTTGCAGACGCTGCACCTGACCGGCCTCCAGAGTGACCGATTCTAGGGTCAGCGGGTAGAGGTGAAGCTGAAAGAAGGGCAGAAACGCTTCCTCAGCCTGGAAAGATGCTGGAGACTGGGCGGTATTCCCCAAGCGCCACTCGTAGCCCTGAGGACGTTTTGCTGCCGCGAGAAGGCATTGGGGTCGTTGATGTCTTCAGCGGCGGCAGACTGGGTGTGCTGGCGGGAAAAGGCGGGGGATTGCCCATCGACCTGTTGAATGGGTAGATCGCGGAACCAGAGTTGCCAGGTGCGATCGCCCGCCCGCAACTGGAGCGGTTCCAAGGTTGTGGTGAGGTCATACCGATTCAACAGGCTGGGCTCCAGCTCAAGGCTGACGGGGGTGGTCAGCAAGCCAGTGGTGGCTTGGGTGGCCAAGCGCAATAGTCCCCGCTGATCTCGTAGTCCCCGCTGATCTCGCCCGACATCAAGACTGGGGGTGGCCATCAAACTACCCGCCACCAGGGTAAAGGTGGTGCCGTTCTGGCTAAACTGGCCCGAAATTCCCTCCAGCGCCGCCAGCCCCGTCAGGTGAATCTCTCCGTCTAGCCGCAGAGCGGTACCATTGCCCCCGTCTCGATTGGTCAAGGTGAGTGTCCCAGGATAGGCGGCCACATCCAGGTTGGCCTGCACGGGCCAGGTCAGAGGCTCTACCAAACTCTGGATCTGGGTAGCGCCGTTACTAGCCACGCTGAAGGCGGCGACGGCATCAGCACTGGCCAGGCTGGCTTGCTGGGAAAGAATCTGCCAGTGGTCAGCAAAGGTGTCCCGAAAGAGGGGTTGGGGCGGCTTGGGCAGGGGCGAGGTGGGCAGGGGCGACACCGCCAGAGGATCCTGGGGCGGCTCCGGTAGCTGGGCCAGGGCGTTGGGTTCGTCGGTGTAGGGCAGGTCGTAGCGGTACTGAGGGGTTAGGGCCAGGGAGTCATCCGCCGCCAGGCCGGTAGCCGCCGTGCGGGGATCCATCACTAGGCCCGGTAATGAGAGGGAGACTAAGGGCAAGTCGAAAAGCTGCCCCCACTCTCGCGCCAGGGCTGGGTTGGTGACGGGTTGGGGCCATACTCCGGCTCCGGTCGCCTCAAATTGCCAATCCTCTGGTACCGCGAGGGATTTCCCTTTGATCTCAAGGGTTTTGACCCCCAGCTCAAAGGGCACCAACTGGCGGCTGGCGCTAGGGTAGCTGGGGGCGACCTGGGTTTGGGTGAGGGCAACGCCTGCACCATGGGCAAACTACCGTGGCGTTGCCAAACCCAGGGCAAATACTGGCTGAAGGTGTTGGGGAGCAGCACTCCAGCACTGACAAGATCCTGCAAAACCCCTTCATCTACGGCGTAGCTAAACCGCCAGGCACCCAGGGCCGCCACCACTGGCTTAGGCTCCGAGGGCGAAAGGGGCGGCAGAACCCGCACAGAGAGGGTCAACTCTGCCAGCTCAACCACTACCGCCGATGGAAATAGATCCGTCTGGCGGACGGTGCGGAGGGGATGTGCCTTGACGCCACCTACCCAGTTGTCCAGGTCGGGCAGGGCATCTTGAGCCAGCGGACGAGCCGTGCTGAGCCAGAACAGACCGTTGAGAATTACCTCTGGGGAGGCTCCATTCAGGTCAACTTGGCTGAGGCGGTAGCCCTGCGATGGGGCGGCTGCAGGTTCACCCACTGGCGTTAGCATCCAGGTGCCGGTCAGGTGGGCGGCATTGGTTAGCACCAGGTTCCAGGGTTGCTCGTGGGGGTAGTCGGCGGCTAGCAGGTTGGGGTTGTCGTTGCCGAGGGCCACGGCTCCCTGGAGCAGGCTGGGGGAGGCCGTGGTCAAGAGTGGATTGGCGACTTGGTTATCCAGATAAAGCTGCTCGGTCAGGTTGGGTACGGGTAGTTGAACCAGCCCCGTTCCAGCGGCATAAAGCCCCATAGTACGGGGGGGTCAACCGCTTCGGCGGTGCTAGCGGGCACGGGTTGCCCCTGGCGCTCACGCAAAAACTGAGGCACCTGCACGGGGTCAAAGGCCAGGGTGAGGTTGCTCAGGGTAATGGTTTCGGTCGGGGGGACGGTGGTGGTGGCATCGGCCACCCGATAGCGGTAGGCATAGTGCTGGTCAGCGATCTCTACCCCAGCCGTTAGATTGAGGGTGATGTGGCCATTCCCCAGCCGACTCATCCGCACCATCCCTGAGACGCGGGCCAGGGACGTGGGAGGAACCTCCAAATCGTAAGGAGACTGGTTGCTGAAGATGAGGCTAAAGCTGTCGTTGCTGAAGGTAAGGTCTCGCCCCTGGGCCCAGACATCAATGGCCCAAAACAGGTTGGGGATGGCTGTGGGGTTGGTAATCTCCAGGGTGACCCAGTGGGGGCTGGTTGTCTCCACGGCGCGGCTTAGCCCATTCAGCGGGTTGCGGGGGGTAAGGTACTGGCTGAGGTGTCGCCAGGCATCAACCCAGGCTTGATGTTCAGTGGGGATCAGTCGCTCTACCTCCAGGCTGAGGCGGAAGGGGCCGGGTTGAATCTGGGCCGGATTGGAGGCGGAGGGGCCAAAGGTCTGGGCCAGTTGCAGGGAGGCCGGTAGCCGTTCGGCCTCCCAGGGTAGGTCGATGCGGCCATAGAGGGAGAGGCCGCTGCTGTGTACCGTCAGAGGGCTGCGTTGCCGGGTTACACCCCGCCGTTCAATCAACTGCACGTCTGCGACCGGTTCGATATCCAGGGCATCGTAGAGGCGGCTGGTGGCGTTGTTGACCGGACTGAGGAAGGTATCCAGCGCGATGTCTCCAGCCAGGCAGGTGGTGGGCGGCAGATTCTGAGGATTCGCCACCGACCCCAGTTCGCTCAGGCTGGGCCAGCGGGTGGGGTCAACCTGCACCAGCAGTAGGGCCAGTTCCCCCGTGCCCAGGGCGGTGCGAATCTCGGCGGGGGTTTCGGCGGCAGGGGCGGGAGCCTGGCGCTGCCAGCGATAGTCTTGCCCAGGGGCGGGGGTCACCGTGACTCGGCGCACACAGCCCAGCAAAATGGCTGTGCCGGGCAAGTACAGTAACTCCCCAGCGGTGCCAGTGGCCCGTTGTTCCAGCCACAAACTCCGAAAGGCTAGGTTTTGGCGCGGGCTGGTTAGTTGTAACACCTCCACATCGGCCTGCCAGAAGGGGCCTAGCAGACGAACGGTGGGCGTAACAGCGGCGGGAGTAGACACCATGACTTAGTCCTGGGGTAGAGATTGGGGCGTGAGGGCAATCAGAGGGCTGGGGGCAGCACTGCCGCGACGGGCCTGCAACCGCAGTTCGCGACCATTGAGCCCCTGCTGGGTGGAAGCCTGGAAGAGGCGTTCAATGGCGGCGCGATCACTGGGATGGGGGTAGGCGGAACGCAGCTCAACCCCTTCCGCCACGGTCATCAACCCGTGGTAGCGAATTACCGCATTGCCAATCAGCAGCTTGCCTGCAAAATTTCTGGCAGGGTAGCGGTGGTAGGTCGGGATGTGCCCTCCTCTGGCAAAGGCAGGCTGATACGCTGCACGTCAGGGAAGGCCGCCAGGGGCACGCTGGTTCCGGTGGCGCGGCTGGGATCCTCCAGCAAGGCCCGAATCAGTCGCCGCAGGCTGGCCTCGTAGGCGGCGTCTACCACCAGGGTTTGCAAAAGCAGAATCTGCTCGTTGGTAGGGCCAGGGGCTTGCCAGGTCAGGGTTTCTGCTTCGGTATCGGGGTTGCGGCTGATCTGCAACTGCGCCCGTAGCCCCTCCGGTAACTCTTCACCGATCAGACGGCGGCGGGTGAGTTGCTCCAGGGCAATGGTAAAGGCTTCATCACCGGGCAGGCCGAGGGCAGCATCACGCTCGGCGGCACTGATTTCGCCCCGCCAGACCAGCACCGTTTCCCTGGGGGTGGGGAAATCCAGCCCTTGGCTCAGCCCGTCGGGAATAGCGACTGGGGCGGAAATCGGCTCCTGGCTAAAGCCGGAGGTGTAGAGTTGCTCAATGGTGGTTAGATCTGTAACATCCGCCAGCAGAGCCGCGATGGCGGTCTGGTGATTGCTAAACAACTGTCGCAGGGCAGTTTGCTCGGTTGGGGTCAGAAGCCCTCGCAGGCGCAGCAGCCGCAACCGCATGGGGCGGCTGTAGGACCGATCCAGCTGAGTTATGAGGGTTTGGAATGCCTCAATAAACGGATCGCCCGGCTCCAGGCGACTACGGACAAGATTTACCAATTCCGGCGCGGCCAGATCCAGATTATCCGCCCGGCTCCAGCCCAGTTGGTTGGCCGCTTCATCCACACTCAGCCCGGCCAGGGGATTGCCAATCAAGGCTTGCCGTTGGCTGGAGGTGAGTTGATCCAGGCGCGGCCAGGCAAAGGCAATGGTTTGGGTGACTGTCGCCCCCCGGTTGGGATCGTTGAGAGCCTGGTTAATCACCTGATTCACCCCAGCCCCAATGGTATTGGGTCGGGCCAATCTGGGTGTCTCTAAAAAGATGTCCCGCAGGGTGTTGGCTTCGTCGTCAGTCATCGAACCCTGCCAGATCACGGTGTAACGGAATCTAGCGGGAGGTCGGTCATCGATTCTGTCGCCGACCTCAACGGAAAACTTCCGGCTCAAGCTGAAGGGAATGGGAGGGATAGAGGGTCGGTTCAGACTAATGCCAGTGCCCTCCCAGCGGGGGCTCTGCACCTGCTCAATTAGCGCGTCTACCCCACGGTGATAGCCCTCGCTATAGGACTGCGCCTGAAATCTCAACTCATCTTCCGTGGCCTGATCCATTGGCCCTGTCCAGCCCAGCGCCCAGTTGGGGTTGTCTGCCGGGGGGAAGGTGACGACAATGGCAAAAGTGCCCAGGAAGTTATCAGCCGGGTGGGGTCGTCGCTCTGGCACCGGGTAGGGAGCCACTGCTACGGCGGTTTGAATGTCCTCCAGAATGCCATTGATGGCCGTTTTGGCTGGCCCCTGGTGGTCGGGCAGGCTGAGCAGCCGGTAGTTGCTGAGGGCATCGGCTTCGGCACTCAGCATAGTGCCCTGCCAGACTATTTCGTTGACGCGGATGGTCAACCTGGCGCGCAGCTCTGCTGGAATGGTGGCAGGTTTGGGCACCTCCGGGTAGTCCACCAGGTCGGGCAGGGTAACGGCCACACCATCCACTACGATGGGATCGGTTAACCGGGGCGGGTCAACGGGCGGGTTGGCAAATACACGGGTAGAATACCACTCGGCTAAAAAGGCTTCCTGGGCGACCAAATCTCCCTGACTGCCCGGAAACACGTTGAACTGGCGCAGGTCGGGCATGGAGTTGAGCAGCAGGTTGACCCGATCTCGCCGGTCAAACACCCCCACCACAAACAGCGCGGGAGCCTGCCGCCGCAGTACCTTGCTTTCCGTGGTGCCGAGGGAGATGCGGTTGCTATCGCTAGAGAAGTAGCCGGGTCGCTGCAACCGGATTTCATGCACCTGGTGCAGGCGGGTTTCCAGCACGTAGTCGGCCTGGGGCTGGTCGTTGGTGGGCGGGCGTAATTGCTCTAGCTCGCCCAGGAAGCGCTGGCCCAGTTGCCGCAGGGCGTAGCGCTGGGTGATGGGGTCGAAGAAGTACTCGACCTGCACCTCCAGGTTGCCGCTGTACAGCTCCACTAGTTGATAGATTACTTCTGGATCCGGCAGCGAGGCCGGGTTGCGGTGGGGAATTGTGCTGTCCTTCGGAGCCGGGGCTTCGCTGGGCCACTCGCCGCTAGCCAGGGCGGCCAGTTCTGCTTCGCCAATCGGCCACTGAGCCTGCACGGTGGCCGGTAGGGCATCCCAAAACCGCTGCAAGGGTAGCGATACCCGGCGCGTGCGGAGGCTGAGGGCTGGACGATTGGTGAAACGGACGGTAACCTGGTCACTGCCCACGTTCCCCACGGGCTGGGGGGGTGAGGTATTCAAAATCGCGCTGTACGAGCTGGTTGGGCTCAGAAACGGTGCTGGCGCTCTGGGCGATCAGCAGCAGGCTGTGTTCGTAGAAGAAGGGCAGAGCCTCCCACTGCAAGGTCAGCGTCCCCTGCTGAAAGTTGCCGTTGCGCAGGGGCAGAGCCAAACTGCGAACGTCAGCCTCAGAGAGCGAGGTCGAATCCGCCACATTCAGATGGTCAGGCTGGGTGGGATAGGCGCTGGGCAG
>JAAUUR010000218.1 GCA_012031045.1 Leptolyngbyaceae cyanobacterium SM2_5_2 | reverse complement strand
TGGCGCTCTAGGATGCCAATGACTTCCCCCGCTTCCGCCAGCCAGCCGTTGCTAACGGCCCACTACCGTAGTGATGCTCCTTTCCTAACCCTGCTGCGCCTGTACCAAAACGACTGGCTCAAACTGGTGGAATCCTTTGGGTTTTATCTGATTAAGCACAGCCCCGAATGGGTGCGACCCCTGATCATCGCCAGTGTGGTGGACATTGTGGCTCAGCCTAGCCAGCACAAGGTGAGCGAACTGTGGTTCAACGGGGTGCTGCTGCTGGTGATGATTGTGCAAAACCTGCCCACCCACTACCTGCACATTCGCGCCATGAGTGCGGCCACTCGGCAAATGGAGGCCAACCTGCGCTCGGCCATGACCCAGCGGCTGCAAGAGCTGTCGATGGGTTTTTATCGCCAGCGTAGCACTGGGGTTTTGCAGGCCAAGCTGTTGCAGGATGTGCAAAAAATTGAAGCCCTGACCAGCTACCTGTTTCAGTTTGTGCCCTCGGCGGTGCTAACCATTGCCATTGCCATTGGGGTAACGGCCCGGCGAGCCCCCTGGTTTCTGCTGTTTTACCTGGCTACGGTGCCAGCGGCGGTGCTGTTGATTTGGGGGCTACGAAAGCCGATGCGCGATCGCAACCACGTCTTTCGCACCCAGGTGGAGACGATGTCGGCCTACCTGAGCGACATGATCAAACTCGTCCCCGTTACCCGCGCCCACGGGGTAGAAGCCGAAGCCCTGCGCCGCACCAACCAGCAGTTGGGCGTAGTGAAGGAAGCCGGGATGCGGCTGGATACGATTAATGCCATCACCAATGCTTCCACTTGGGTGGTGTTGCGATCGTTCAACGCCGTTTGCCTGATTACCGCCGCCTGGTTAGCCTACCAGGGTCGTCAGGGGATGACGGCGGGGGACGTGGTGCTGCTGTCGGGCTATTTTGACACGCTGACCCAATCCACGGTGATGATCTTGACGGTGATGCCCCAGATTTCCACCGGCTTTGAGGCGATTCGCTCGGTGGGCGAGGTGTTAGAATGCCCCGATTTAGAGCAAAACCAGGGCAAGCCAGCCATTACCCAGGTCAGGGGCGACTTTCGCTTTGAGCAGGTGGGCTATACCTACCCTCACCAAACCCATGCCGCC
This sequence comes from Leptolyngbyaceae cyanobacterium SM2_5_2, assembly GCA_012031045.1. Lineage (GTDB taxonomy): Bacteria > Cyanobacteriota > Cyanobacteriia > Phormidesmidales > Phormidesmidaceae > Nodosilinea. The sequence continues at coordinate 7,604 of JAAUUR010000218.1, read as the reverse complement.
CTGCACAATATTTCCTTCACCGTATTGCCGGGGCAAACTGTGGCGCTGGTAGGGCCGTCGGGAGCCGGCAAATCCACCCTGATTAACCTGGTCATCGGCTTTTTGCGCCCCACTGAAGGTACCCTCTACCTGGACGGCCAGGACATGAACCAGCTTGACCTGCGTACCTACCGCCGTTGGGTATCGGTGGTTTCCCAGGACACCATTTTGTTTGAGGGCACCGTGCGCGACAACGTCCTCTACGGCACCGACGGCGTAGAGGAACCCCGCCTGCATCGCGCCCTAGAAGATGCCAACGCCGACGAGTTTATCCAGCGGTTGCCCCAGGGGCTAGACACCCCAATTGGCGAAAATGGAACCAAGCTTTCTGGCGGGCAGCGCCAGCGGCTCACCATTGCCCGTGCCCTGATTCGCGATCCCAGGGTGCTGATTCTGGATGAAGCGACCGCCTCTCTGGATACGGCTTCGGAGGCGCTGATCCAGTCGGCGTTGCAGAGCTTGATGGCGGGTCGCACTACTTTTGTGGTGGCCCATCGGCTCTCGACGATTCGGCGGGCCGACCAGATTGTAGTGCTAAACCAGGGCCAAATTGTGGAAGTGGGCACCCATCCCGAACTCCTAAAGGCTGAAGGCTTGTATGCCAATTTGCATGGGCTGCAAATCTGACTATCTACTAGACTTTGGGTGGTTATCCGTGTACCTTTTGTAGCTCATCTTCGCCGCCCAGGTGGGTAGTTTTTACCCAACGCAGCCGTTTAGGCCGCACTGAGAGGCGAATGGTCATGGTGGCAATTACCAGCAGCCAGTGCAGCATGTAGAGGTTGCCCCAAACGGTTTGTAAACCGTTGACCCACAGGGACTGCCGCTGGGTGCGTTTTAACCCACAGAACATCCCTACCATCGATAAGGTCAGCGCCAGCCCGGATACCGGCAAAAACATCGGTAGACGGTGACGCAGCAACGCCATGGCAAAATCGGGCAGGGCCACCGTGGGCAAGCCGTACTGAATCATCCAAAAGGCCGCCAGGTCGAGGGATTTGGCAGGGGCCAGCCGACCCTGGGCAATAAATCGCCAATAGTCTAAGTAGCGCTGATAGCCTCCCTCAGCCCAGCGATTGCGCTGGTGCCATAGGGCCATGGCATGTTCTACTCCTTCCTCCCCCACCGCTGGGTGCAGTAAAAACTGAACCGACCAGCCGCTAAAGTGTAAGCGTAGGGTCAAATCTAAATCGTCGGTAATGGTTTCTTCATTCCAGCCGCCGCTCTGCATCAGCGCGGTGCGTCTGACAAACTGGCCGTTGCCGCGTAGTTCGCCAATGCCGCTTAGGCCAATTCGCTGTTGTTGAAAGTAGCTATCCAGGGCCATTTCGGCCTGTTGGCCACGGGTGAGTAAGTTTTTGGCTCGGTTTGCGATCGCCTTTTGCACCTGCACGGCACCCACGCCCTCCGGCTCAAACATGGGCACCACATGGCGCAAGATATCCTCAGGTACCTGAGCATCGGCATCAAAAACGCCGATAATGTCACCCTGGCTGTCGGGCCAGACCTGGTTCAAAGCACCAGACTTGCCCCCGTGGCCCCGGCCCCCCGCCGCAGTACCCGCAGTTGGGGATACCTCTGCCTCAGATCCTGTAGGTGCTGGGCCGTGGCATCCGTACTGTTGTCGTCAATCACCCAGACCTCGTAGCGGTTGGGCGGATAGTCGAGATTACACAACCCGGTGACTAACCGTTGGATCACGGCCTCCTCGTTTTTAGCGGCCACCAGCAGCGACACGTAGGGCCAATCGGCAGAATTTACGGCGGCTAAGGGGAGGGTATCTAGCCTACGGGTAGAGGGCAGGGGCTGGCAACCCCCCACCGGACGAGCCAACAAAACCCTAACCGCGTGGGTCGTTAACATCACCATCATCCCTAGGATTACCCAGCTACCCCAGGAGAGGCTGTGCAACGCCACCGTGCCACTCCACAGCATTGTTAAGGTTATGGCTGCCTTGCGGCGGCGACCCGAATAGCCAGGAAAATCATCAATTTCAAGCTCGTCTAGGGGTTGAAACACACGTCTAGAAAAGTCAGTCATTAACTCGTTTAGAGAGCACAGGGCGATAGGGGTTTTGTCTAGTCATAGGTTAAAAGCCAGTCAACTAACTCAACTGGCGCTTCAACCCTAGCTCCATCATCCCTGATTTTGATGAAAAATTAAGGTAATGCCTGCCCCTTAAACCGGGAATGATAGCTCTAGATATACTAACCAGGCCTCGCCTTTCTCCCCTGAGGGGCATCACCAGCGACCTTCGGTTGCTCCAAGTCGGGGTAATCTAAAGTCTGCGGTGAGAGGTTAGGGTTTTCCTTCCAGAGCTGTTTAGTTAGCCATGATTTAAGGTTCCATCATGCCTTTGACTTTTGAGGAAATTCAACCGGCTGGTAAGCAGGATGTTGGCGTCTACATGCCCTACTACCAGGGAAACAAGCGAGCGGCCCTGCCCTACGCTATCTCCCTTTATAAGCAAGGTAATCTGGAAGGCGAACGCCACATCGAAGGCGGCGAGAGTATTCCCTTTATCGCCACGTGGAATGTGTCCATGCTGCCCGCCGACTTAACGCGCTGCCGCCTACAGTTTGATGGCGATGCTGACCTGAGCTACGAAATTGTGATGGCTACCTTTGAATTTGTAGATTTCTTGTTTGACGTCATCGTGGCCCTACGCAACAAGCGGTCGCCTGATTTTTCCAAGGCGTTCTACCGAAAGCTGCTACGGGCCGAAGAATAAATTTGGCTGGTGCCCCTGGCTCATCCCAAAGCGGGTGAGAAGATTAATACGGCAACCGTTAAAATAATCCTATGGGTGTGATATGGTGCCTCTGAATTGGCTAGGGGCGGCATGCGCGGGCCGCAGTCTGGTCGTTTGTTGGCCCTGAAACCAGTGGATTCATCACCCCCGGAGGAGTTGCGGCGTGCCCTGTACAGCAAAGCGTTTGTTAATTGGATCAACCGAGCCCTACAGCGGCAAGTCGGCAGCCGTGCTGGGCATCGGTCTCCAACTTCAGGCCATGGGGTTGGATATTGCCTTTGGCAAACCCCTGGGTAACGCCCTCAATGGAGCCATCCAGGATCCTGACCTAGAGTTTATTGTAGACACGTTGCAACTGCCCCAGGGGCGCTATTACCCGCCCACCGTTTCCCTCAGCGAAGCCGCTGTGGAAAAGAGCCTGGCCATCCAAAGTGGCGCTGAGCCAAGTTTGCAGCCCTTTCTCGAAAACCGAGGAGAAGCCTTGCTGCTGCTGGAAGGGCCAGGCAATTTGACCGAGGGAACGCTGCTTAACCTCTCGCTGGCCAACATGGCGGTGGCTATTGATGCCTCAGTGATTTTGGTGACCCGTTATGATTCTATTCTGCTGGTCGATCGCTTGCTGGCCGCCAAGGCTCAGCTAGGCTCTCATCTATTAGGCGTGATTATTAATGATGTCCCCGATGCCGCCATGACAATAGCCTCTGAGGTTGCCCAGCCATTTCTAGAAAGCCAGGGCATTCCGGTGCTGGCGATGTTCCCCAGATCGCCCATTATGCGCAGCATCACCGTCGGTGAAATTGTCGCCCGTCTCCATGCCGATGTGCTCTGCTGCCCAGACCGGATGGAACTCATGGTCGAGACCTTGACCATTGGCGCCATGAACGTTAACTCGGCGCTGCGGTACTTTCGTAAAGGCATCAACATGGCGGTGGTAACGGGGGGAGATCGCACCGACATTCAGTTCGCCGCGCTGGAAACCTCTACCCAGTGCCTAGTACTGACGGGGCAAATTCCCCCCCGCTACCGCCATCCTAGAGCGGGCGACCGATCTGGAAGTGCCGATTTTAGCCGTAGACTCCGATACCCTCTCTACCGTTGAGCGCATCGATGAGTTGTTTGGCCAGGTACGGTTACATCAGCCGGTTAAGGTGCAGTGTGTGCAAGATCTGGTGGCCACCCACCTCGACCTGCCTCGCCTGCTCACCCTGCTAGACCTGAAATTGCCAGTATCGGCCAACTAGCCCACAAATCCACCCCCCACCCCGCTCCGGGGGAACAGGGGTCTGATACAATTAAGCGCGTTATTCTCATTCTCCTAGTCGGTGTAGCCGTTGAGTCAGTCCATTGAAGCTCCGCTCGAATCCTCCAAAGTCGATACGTTCCTCCAAGAACTGGCGGCCATTCAGCAATCAGGATCTAAGCGAGTCGCCATTTTGGGCTCTCGCCATGTGCCGATTACCCACCAGCAACTGATTGAGCTCATGACCTATGCCCTGGCCTTGAGCGGCAATCGCATTATTACCTCTGGGGCCACCGGCACCAACTCGGCCGCCATTCGCGGGGCCATGAAGGCTGACCCCAACCTGCTGACCGTGATTTTGCCGCAAAGTATGGCTCGCCAGCCGCTTGAGTCGCGGGAACAGCTTGAGCAGGTTATGCACCTGGTGGAGAGTCCGGCCAATGATACGCTCTCTCTGGCAGAAGCCAGCGCTATCTGCAATCAGGAAATTATTTCTCGCTGTCAGCAGTTGATTTGCTTTGCCTTCCACGACAGCACAACCTTGCTTCAGACTTGCCAAGATGCCGAAGATCAGCGCAAGATTGTGACACTATTCTACTTTGACTAGGCGATGATTTCCTCTGTATTGGCGATGCCTGGCTTCTTGCTGGTTAGCGTGGGGCTGGCGGCGGTGCTGGTCTATTTACCCTTTTTTGTGGTGGGCTATGGGCGCTTTAAGCTGGGCTATGACAAATCGGCCCCCCGTGCCATGCTGCCCAAGTTGCCGCCCTACGTCCAGCGAGCCACCTGGGCCCACGAAAATGCCTTTGAATCGATGATTCTCTTTGCCCCGGCGGCGCTGATGGCCTACGTTACCCAACAACAATCTACGGTGACCTTGGCCGCCGTGTCGGCCTACCTGGTGGCGCGCACCTTCTATCCACTGTTCTACATTCTGGATATACCGAGTTTGCGCTCTCTGATGTTTGGCATTGCCAATATTGGCGTTTTTACGCTCTATTTCTTGAGTTGTCGGTCGGCCTTGGGGTAGGCTGTTGGTTGCATTCCTGCTTGGGAGAGTTGACCCATGGCCTCTACCTACTCCTTCGACATCGTGAGCGATTTTGATCGGCAAGAACTGGTTAATGCGCTGGATCAAACCCGCCGGGATGTGATCAGCCGTTATGACCTCAAGGACACCAAAACCAGCCTTGACCTGGCCGAGAGTACCATCACCATCGAAACCACCAGCGACATGACCCTGGACGCGGTGAAGGATTTGCTCCACCAAAAGGCGGCGAAGCGCAACCTCTCCCTCAAGATTTTCGACTATGGCGAAGTTGAGGCCGCCAGCGGCAACCGGGTGAGGCAGCAGGTCACGCTTAAAAAGGGCATTGACCAGGACATGGGCAAGCAGATCACCAAGCTCATCCGCGATAACATGAAAAGGTTACCGCCTCTATTCAAGGTGATGCGGTGCGGGTGTCTGGCAAATCAAAGGACGATTTGCAGGAGGCCATGCAGTTGGTGAAGCAGGAAGACTGGCCGGTAGCCATTCAGTTTACTAACTATCGTTAGAGTGACAAAGCGCCCTAGTTCCCACCAGTCATTCTCGCTATGACGGCAACGACTCCCTTCTCTCGGCTCACACCTCACCCTAAACCACAGCCACCCCTGACGGTGGATGTCGCCATTGTCGGCGTGGCATTGTGGGGCTAACCCTGGCGACAGCGCTGCGTTCGTCAGGGATGCGGGTGGCGGTGGTTGAGGCCCAAACCGCTGAGGCCGCTGCCGCACGGCGGCGGCCTACGCGCTATCGTTGACCTCTGGGGATATTTTTAAGGGCTTGGGTCTATGGCCGCAAATTGGGCCGCACATCTGCCATTTTCAGCAGGTGCGGTTGTCCGATGCTGACTATCCCGGGGTGGTCAGGTTCTTACCTAAAGACCTGGGTACTGAGGCCGTTTACTACGGGGCTGAGCACACGGTGTTAATGGCGGCCCTACAGCGAGCCGTTGAGGAGGCTGGCGACATTTTTTATGTCACTGAGGCCCGTTTAGAGGTTGAGGAGCGGCGGGCAGGTACTGTTGTGACCGGACGGCTTGCCACCCCCGCTGGCGAGCGCCCCCTGCAAGCGGCCCTGGTGGTCGCCGCCGATGGCAAGCAATCGCCCCTACGTCAGCAGGCTAACATTCAGGCGTTTGGTTGGCAGTATTGGCAGGCTTGCATTACCACGGTGCTAGAGCCCGAAGCCGATCACCAAAACACTCGCCTACGAGCGGTTTTGGCCCAGCGGCCCCTTTGCTATTCTGCCCTTGCCGGGGCGGCGCTGCCAGGTTGTGTGGACGGCCCCCCAGGCTGAGGCCGAGGCTATTTTACAACTGCCAGAGGCAGAGTTCATGGCTGAGCTAGAGCGCCGCTATGGGCCACAGATGGGGCGACTTAAGCGATTGACTCCGCCCGCTCTGTTTCCGGTGCAGTTGATGCAGTGCGATCGGTACGTTTTGCCCCGCCTAGCCCTGGTTGGCGATGCGGCCCACAGTTGCCATCCGGTAGGCGGCCAGGGGCTGAATATGGGGATTCGCGATGCGGCAGCTTTAGCGGAAGTGCTGACAGCCGCCTACCAACACGGTGAAAACCTGGGTTCCCTACCAGTACTCCGCCGCTACGAGCGCTGGCGCCGGTGGGAAAACTGGATAATCTTGAGCTTCACCGATGTACTGACCCGCACCTTTTCTAACCAAATTGGGCCAATCGTGGTTCTGCGACGGCTGGGCCTGTGGAGCCTCAATCGGGTTCCGCTGCTCAGACACCTAGCCCTGCGGTTAATGACCGGACGCTTGGGCCGGGTGCCCCAGGTGGCTCGCGTGGGGCAGCAGGTTTAGGTTTCCATTAAGCTCAGTAACAGGCCGATGAACGGGTGCTGGTAGCGGTAGCTGGAGGGGTAGGTCAGGCGGTTGTGCAAATTTCCCCATGGCTAGGAGCCGAGGTTTGGGGTATGACCAGCACGCCAAAATGGACTGTGCTGAAGCCAATGGGGTGTTAACCACGTGTTTAACTCCCGCAGCCTGGAGTTTGCCGAGCAAACTGGATGCCAATACTAAGGCTAAGGTCTATCAGCAGTGGCAAGAAGCCATCGATAGATGGTCAATGATACCGTCTTAGAGGGTTAGTTTTGTAGCAATCGTCCGTCTCTTCGTTCAGGCTTTAGTTTTTTCCCTGATTCTGCTAACGCCTGAAAGCCAGGGTAAAGCGATCGCGCCCAGCCAAATCCTTACCGATCTGAATGTCCTGATATTGTCCCTGGTGCTCCAAAATCTCTTGCACGGCCTCGCCCTGGCCAGCCATCATTTCCACCAGCCACAGACCACCCGGTAGCAGGTAATCAGGTGCCTGATTCGCCAGGGTACGAATGGCCGCCAGACCGTCGATACCCCCATTCAACGCCTCCATCGGCTCATGGTGAACAACTTCGGGCTGGAGGGTTGGTAATACTGCCGCAGGAATGTACGGTGGGTTTGAGATCACTGCACTGAGTTGTCCCCGATGCGAGGCCAGCGGTTCAAACCAGGAGCCCTGGTAAAAGGTGAGGCG
>JAAUUR010000217.1 GCA_012031045.1 Leptolyngbyaceae cyanobacterium SM2_5_2 | reverse complement strand
AGAATGTTCAACAGCGGAATCATACCGCCGCTGAGCAGGGTGCCAAATTCTCCGGGCGGCGGTTCAATGCCCAGCAGGGTTAGCCCGGCCAAAATCAGAAACACCAGGACGGATACTTTCTCCCAGGCGGCAGCTCGCCAGCGTTCGTAGAGGGCTTGCATCCAGTCGGGGGAGGCGGCGGTGATGGCAATCAGGCCGATCGCGGTGCCCCCCGCTACCCCCAGCGGCAAACCCACCACCAGGGCTGAGATGGCCTCGAATGGAAAGCTCAATGCTAATCAACGCGGTAATGGTAGCCCCCAGACGGGCCAGCACGATGGAGGGCTCGTCGGTAAAGCTGGCGAAGGAGGCGGTGGGGGTTTCGTCGGCCAGCAGGTATTTGGCTCCCATAATGGCAATGGTGAAGACCACCACTTCAAAGATAGTGTCGTAGAGCCGGTTCCGAAAAATGATGGCGGAGACTGTATTGGGAATACCGCTGTCGGCCACAATGGCATCAACGATGGCTGTTTCTGTCGCTTCTGGCACCGGGTCAGGGAAAATCAGCAGCTTGGCAAAAAACAGGAGGCCAGCCGTTAAATACACCCATTTCATAGCTGTGTCTCCTTTAGTGCAGTGAGATTCAAGGGCGCGGCATCGCCTACCTCCAGGTGGGCGATCTGAGCTAAGGTGGGTGGCCGGGTGGCCGTCAAAATGTCGTACAGGCGCTGCACTCGCAGGGTAATCAGGCAATCGGTTAGGGGCTCTGCCTTGGGTTGATTTTGGGGCAAGCAGATGCCATGCACCTCTCTGTCTATCAAGGCTTGGTGGAGAGCTTTAGCGTCAACATAGGGCACTAGCTCCAATCGCAGGTGATGGGTGCGAAGGCGCATCCGGAGGTCGTCCCAGAGGAGTTTATACCGGGAGGGTTCGTGGGTGTGAGGGGCTTCTAATACACCCAATCGCATCACCAGGGAGGAGCGCACCGCCACCGCGTACAGCGTAATAGCCAGCATGGTGCCGACCAGCGCTTCCGTCAGGGCTACATCGGCACCGCCCAGCACAGCGTAGAGCATGGCCGAAATTGCCCCCAGGATGCCGCGAACAATCAAAGCTTGATAGGGATTTTTCTGCACAATTACCATGGCCGCCGCCAGGGGTAGCAAGGCGATCAGGATGTAGATATAACTATCCATCATGGCGGGCCTCCTGGAGCGAACAATAGGCCAGCACGTAGCCCAGCACCGTATTCCAAATCGCCAGGGAAATTAACCCCAGCAGCAGCAGCGGCCACTCGCTAGGAATCCGCAGCAGCAGCCCAATCACAATCGCCATCGATCCCAGCGTATCGGCCACCGAGAGACTGTGGAGCTTGAACAGGACTGAACGCTTTCCCAATAGCGGCCAGGTGCCCCAAAACCAGAACACCACGCCAACCAAAATGCAGCCGTAGCTGAAAATTTCAATCACTACTATTCCTCCAGCACATCGCTTAAGCGTCTGATAATGTGGGCTAAAAGCATCAGGGCGGCGTTGCCAGCACTCAAAATTAAAACCCCTACCACTCCCACCATCCAGTCATCTCGCAGCACCGAAACCACCAGAATAATCACCGAGGTCTTGGTGGCGATGCTGGCAAAGGCCAGCATCCGCTGCCAGATGTCGTCATCGCGCAGGGCTTCTGCCATGGGCATGAGTAGAGCCACAATCATCGCCATCAGCGCCAGGGTCATAAACGTCATGGGGTGGGCCTCCGGCGAATGTGGTGCACCTCGTACCAGCCGTCGTTGTGGTAGCGCTGCACGATGGTTTTAGGGGTAAAGGTAATCAGGAAAATATCCAAAAAAATCAGGCTGGGGGTGCGGCGCGGTTTGACCTGTTCCAGCGTCACAGCTTCGTGAGCGTGGGGCCGAACCATAATTTCAAGGGCTTCCCCGTAGGCCTGGGGAATGGCGACCAGCACCTCTCCTAGGGTACGCAGCCAGTCCTTTAAAGCGCCAGGGCTAGTCACCCCCCTCGGCAGCAGCAGAGCCACGCTAATGCCAATTAGGATGTTGGCCAGGCTGAAATCTGAAGTCAACAAAAACCAAATGGCCAACCGGAGCAAAATATTCAAATAGCCGACCATGACCACACCATCCAGAACAATCCAACTAGTACCAGGCTCATAATCCCAATCAACTGCTCAAACTCTTCTAGGACTTTGGGTAAGGCCCAGGGCAAACGCCGCACAACCAACCAATAGGCCAGCCAGCCCAGGCCAATAGTGACGAGCGGTTTAACCACATTGCCCAGGGTGTAGGCCTCGTAGTAGACCAAGTTGGCCACCACCAGCCCGCCTAGCAACAGGCCCACAGCGGGCCAAAAGCCGGGCTTAACCGCTTGCTCTTTGACCGTAGCGCTAGGCAAAAAATGAACTTAGCAAAGGAAATCCCTGTGCCAAAGGCGGCCAGGTTCATGGCAATCACCTGCCAGGGCAAGAGGTTTTTCATGGTCAGCACCTTGGCCCCAAAGCCCGAAAGTAAGGGAAACCCCGAAATCGAGAAGCTGGCGATCACCAGGGCAATCCAGATCGGTCGGTGGATTGGCTGGGTATGCAGTTCTTTAAAGTTGCGGCTGGGCAACGCTCCGGCAATTAAGAAGAGAGTCGCTTTTACCAAGCCGTGGGTGAGGGCGTAAAAGCCACCGACTTCTGGGGCCGCCAGCACAAAACCCATCTGGGAAACAGTGTGAAAGGCCAGCATGCGCTTGGTGTCTTTTTCAAAGACAGCGTAGATCACCCCCAGCAGAGCGGTACCGGCCCCAAACGCCCGCACCATTGGGTCAAGGCCGTCGTGCATGAGAGCAATCCGCACCAGGGGGAAAATCCCTGCTTTTACACCCCCCCCGACAGCATGGCCGATACAGGCGTTTCAGCTTCGGAGTGGGTAAGCGGTAGCCACAGGCCCGAAATAAAAATGCCGCCTTTGGTGAGTAGCCCCAAAAATATCAGGGCAATGGCCTCGGCGGGGGCATTATCCAGGGCCGCAAAGGCAAAGGATTGATTGGCCTGATACACTAGCACAGCTCCAATCAGGTAAAAGAGCATGGCGGTGTTGGTGATAAACAGGTAGCGCAGGGCCACCCAAAGGTTGCGGTTGTGTCGGGGGTAGGCAATCAGCAGGGATGCCGCAATACCTAGCACCTCCAGGGCGACATAAAGGCTAACCAGGTCGGCACAGATAAACGTAGCGTTGACGCTGCCGTGAAGGATGATGGCTTGAACATAGAAAAAGGCTGCTTTACCGGTATTCCAGCAGTACAGCACCACCGCCGCCGTGACCAGGGCATTGGTAATGATAAAAAAGCCGCTGAGGTCATCGGCGATGACGGTAACGCCAAAGTTATCCACCAGGTTAAGGGTTAGCGGGGTTGGCTGCAGGAATAGAAGTGCTGCGTAGCCCGCTGACACCAGCGTTACCCCCAAAGCCAGGAGGCGAGACGCTTGAGGCAGTAGATAGATACTAAAGCCCACAAAAAAGGGCAGCACCAGCCAAACTATGGTCATGATGGTCATGGCTGTACTCCCGCAATCTTAAGTTCCTTACTCGCTAGACACGTTATGCCAACCACGACCACCCCACCCAAAACAGCGCTAGCAGTATCAAACTCATGGTTCCAATCAGGTTTTCAAAGTTTTCCGGGCCACTGGGCACCGCCAAGGTCAGACGCTGGAGGAGCAGCAGATGAATTAGCCAACCCCCCATAATCACCCCCAGCACCTTGACGATATTGAAACCGGTGTAGGCCCCTGGGTAGATCAGGTTAGCGACCAACAAAGCGCCTATCAGTAAGGGAACTGCCATCCACAATCCGGGTTTAATCGCCCCCCCCAGAACGCCCGTCGCTGACCTGGTGCGGTAAAAAGATAAATCTGGCATAGATAGTAGCGGTGCCGACAGCGGCTACATTAAGCGCCATGGTTTGCCAGGTCAGAGCCTGCTTGAGCGCCAGCATCTTAGCCCCAAAGCCAGCAAACAGCGGGAACCCAGATATTGACAGGCTGGCCAGGCCAAGCGGTACCCAGAGGCTGGTATGGATAGACTGCTGCCGCAACAGAGTTAAGTTACGGGTCGGCAAATTCCCGACTCCCAGAAAGAGGGTGGCCTTGGCTAGGCCGTGGGCCAGGGCATAAAAGCCAGCCGCTTCTGGCACCGCCAGAATCCAGCCGAGTTGAGACAGCGTGCTGCACGCTAAGACCCGTTTGGCGTCGGTTTGCACCAGGGCATAGGCCACCCCAAAAAGGGCCGCAATGGTTCCCAGCCCGCCGCCAGCGGATCGAACGCCTCAACTGTAAGGGCAAGGCGCACCAACGGAAATACCCCAGCTTTGACCACCACCCCCGACAATATGGCCGATACAGGGCTCTCGGCTTCGGCATGGGTGAGGGGCAACCACAACCCCGAAACAAAAATGCCTCCCTTGACCACCAGCCCCAGAACAATCAGGGCTTTGGCCTCTGCTGAAGCATTCTCAAACTCTGCCAAGGCAAAGGAACCCTGGGATTGATACACCAATACCACACCGACCAGGTAAAACAGCATTGCTGTGTTACTCACAAACAGGTAGCGCAGAGCCACCCACAGACTGCGATTACTGCGTGAATAGGCGATTAGCAAGGCTGCTGAAATTCCAATCACCTCCAGGGCGACATAGAGGCTAATGAAATCGCCGCAGATAAATGCGGCATTGACGCTGCCGTGGAGGATGATGGCCTGGGTGTAAAAGAAGGCGGTTTTGCCACTATCCCAGCAATACAGGACAACGGCAGCCGTGACCAGAGCATTGGTGAGAATAAAGTATCCGCTTAAGTCATCCGCGATGACGGTAACGCCAAGGCTATCCAGCAGGCTGAGTTCTAAGGGAGCGGGTTGCAGAAACAGGGTAGCGGCATAGGCCACTGACACCAGAGTCACCGCTAAAGCCAGAAGACGATCGACCTGGGGCAGTAGGTAAATGCTAAAGCCCACAAAGAAGGGCAGCACCAGCCAGATAATCGTAAAGGTAGTCATGACCGATACCCCTTCTCGATTTCCCGCGCCTCAAGGGTGGGGTTGTCGCGGGCCAGTTTCATAACCCCCACTAACATCAGGGCTTGAATCGACAGGCCAATCACAATGGCCGTCAAAATTACGGCCTGGGGTACAGGGTCGGCAAAGGAGCCTTTGGGCGCTGCGTTAGCAATGGGGGTATAAATCCCAGTTCTGGCGGCTATCAACACAAACAGGGCTACTACCCCGGTACTCATCACGTCCATCGCAATGATTTTCATCACCAGGTTTTCCTTGAGCAAAATGCCAAAGAAACCCAGCAGAATGGTGGCGTAAACACAGGCGTGGAGCATAGTCAGTCCAAACATGAGAGCGAACGTTGATTTAACCTAAGGGTGTTGCGTCAAAAAGCAACGGTTAGGCGACGATATTCACATGACCTCCAAGAGAATCTAGAACACATCAACCAGCATGGCCCTTACCAGCCTGCAGCAGAGTCCACCCCAAAGCCCAGGGTCATGGGTAAGGCTATCACCGCTGCTGCAATGCCCCAAAGACATCACCCTGCCAGTGAAAAAGACCCATAAAATCCGTGATGCCCATCGCCAGCGCCTAACCCCCTTATTGATGTCAATAAATGAATCAGGTCTTTGCATGTAAAAAAGTCTATGCATTCAAGATACCATTGTTAGCGAAAAAATCTCATCAAGCCAGTCCATTAATTTTTCTAATCATGGGGATAAGGGGACGAGAGGGGTGAGGTTTGCTGTTCAAAGCCCCTCTCCCAAGATCGTTGGGAGAGGGCTTTGGGTGAGAGCAAGGGTAGCGAGTGATCAGAAAGGGGGATTACACCACCGGAGTCCACTCAGGAGAAGCCGCAGGCAGGACATAGCCGTCTCGCAACTCTAACCCTTCCATTTCCCAGATAACGTTGGCGCCTGCGGTGCCGTGCCGCCAGAGAATATCTAACCGACCATCCTGGGTAAAGTCTGCCGCGCCAACCATATTCCAGCCTGCCTCCACAGGCGTCAGGGTGGTGAAATCGGCAATCTCATTGCCCTCCAGGAACCAGACCACATTGGTGCCCGCCGTGCGATGCCGCCAGACCATCTCCAGGTTGCCATCCTGGGTAAAGTCGCCTACGGCCCCACTTCCCAGTCGGGCGACTCCACCGTTTCTAGCCACATGACCCCGGTGCGCTCGGTGCCCTCCATCAGCCACACCACGTTTTGCCCGACGGTCTTATGCCGCCAGAGAATGTCTGTCTCGCCATCCTGGTTAAAATCAGCCGTGGCTTCAATGTTCCAGCCGGGGTCAACGGTTTCTAGTAGGAGTCCTTCGCCAATTGACGTGCCCTCCATCAACCACAGCGCCGTTTGCCCAGATAGATCGTGCCGCCAGACTAAATCTGGGTTGCGGTCTTGGTTGAAGTCTCCTATGGCTTTCAGATCCCAGCCTTGATCTACACTGGGCAGCGTTTCTCCGGTGTCTAAAAGAACACCATCCATCTTCCAGAGAACGTTCAGCCCGGCCTGATGGTGATGCCAGACGATATCAGCCGAGCCGTCGCCAGTAAAATCGGGCCCATAAAGGCGCTCTACAGGCTAGCGGTAGGGGTGCCAAAGACGGTTTCTAAGGCGCCGCCACCGTCGGTATACTTCACCACGGGTTGGATGTAGTAGCCAATTTGCGCTGTTGTCAGGGTCAAGGTGGGGCTGTTGGCATCGGCAATGGTGGTCCAACCTCCAGTGCCGGTCACCGACTGTTGCCACTCGTAGCTAAATTCGCCTAAACCATCCAGATCCGCCAGGGTGTTAGCGGTGGTGAGGGTTTGACCTTGGATGAGGGTGCCGGTGATGGTGATGGTGCCGGTGGGCAGGTCGTTGACGTTGGCCACTGCCGGGGTGGTTGCACTGGCGACAGATTCAGCCGTGCCTTGCCCATCGGTGTAGCGGGCTTTGACGGTAACGGTCTTGCCCACCTGAGCTTGAGTCAACACCAGGGTGCTGTTGGTTTCCCCATCAATGTCTTCTCCATCGGCTTGCCACTGGTAGGTGATGGCACCCAGACCATCGATATCCGCCAGGGTGTTGGCAGCGGTGAGGGTTTCTCCTTGGATGAGGGTGCCCGTGATGTTGACGTTGCCCCTGGGCAGGTCGTTGAGGTTGGCCACTGCCGAAGTTGCTGCACTGGTAACGGATTCGTTAGTACCTTGGGCATCGGTGTAGCGGGCTTTGACGGAGATGGTCTTGCCCACCTGAGCTTGACCCAACACCAGGGTGCTGTTGGTTGCCCCAGAGATATCGGCCCCATCGGCTTGCCACTGGTAGGTGATGGTACCCAGGCCATCCACATCCGCCAGGGTGTTGGCGGCGGTGAGGGTTTGGCCTTGGGTGGCCGTGCCGGTGAGGGTAACCGTGCCGGTGGGAGCGTCGTTAACATTGGCGACAGTCCCCGTGGCCGCCGAGGTGACGGATTCAGCCGCGCCCAGAGCATCGGTGTAGCGGGCTTTGACGGTGATGGTTTTGCCCACCTGAGCTTGAGTCAACACGAAGGTGTTGCTGGTTGCCCCCGCAATGTCTTCCCCATTGGCTTGCCACTGGTAGGTCATGGGGCCTAAGCCATCGGCATCGGCCAGGGTATTGGTGATGGTGAGGGTTTGGCCTTGGGCCGCAGTACCCGTGATGGTGACGGTGCCCGTGGGCAGGGCATTGTTCCGCAAATTGAAGTTGACCGGGGTTTGGATGCCACTGCCGCCTGCACTCACCCCGTAGGGGCCCGCTGTGCTGTTGGCTGTTACATCAGTGCTGGCCTGTCCGCTGGCAATGGTGGCGGTGCTGGTGGTGAGATTAGCACTGGCTCCACTGCCGGGAGCGGTGAAGGTAATCGTACCGCCATTGACGGGTTCGCTAAAGTCGCTACTGATAGAAACACTCAGGGAAGTGGGGAAGGCATTGCCGGGATTCACCACCTGGTTATTGCCGGAGAGGGGGGTAAGGCTAAAGCCACGAGATTCAAAGGCCCCAATGTCTACAATTCCCCCTCGGTTGATGCCCCGCTGGTCTGTGGCGGGTGCGCCACTGCTATGGCCAGCATCAATTGCCCGACTGCCTGGCAATAGCGCATGGGTTAGGGTAGAACCGCCATAGTCGCCCAGGGGGGCCAGTAATGGATTGAGGGGATTAGCCGCCGTGCCCGTTTGGGTAGTGGGGTTAATTGAGCTATTGAATGCATCTACCGCACCGATCAGGTTATTGCCATTGTCGGTAAAGGAATTGGTGCCACCGCCAATATCCGGTAGGTTATAGGGTGCGATTCTAGCGTCAATATTGCCAGCAATAATGCTGTTTTGTAAGGTCGCCCGTCCAATTGGCGCCCCGGTCAGGGGGTTAAACGAGTTGCCCAACCCGCCGACATCTCCGGTAGCCGTATTGTTGGTAATTGTGCTGTTGCCCAGCGTCAGGGTGCCGTCATTGCGGATTGCGCCGCCGTTGAGGGCTGTATTCGTACTAAAAGTGCTGTTGGTAATTGTGGCGGTGGCGCCGATCGCGTTGATTAGCCCACCGCCACCACTCGTGGCACTGCTAGCGCTTTGGGCGGCATTGTGATGCAGGGTGCTATTGAGCACGCTCAAGCTGCCATCATTGCGGATGCCACCGCCATCATCACCGGCCACGTTATGGCTAACGGTGCTGTTTTGCAGATTTAAGGTGCCGGTAGATTGGTTGTAGATACCGCCGCCATCCGAACCACTACCACTGGCCGTATTGTTACGAATA
>JAAUUR010000216.1 GCA_012031045.1 Leptolyngbyaceae cyanobacterium SM2_5_2 | reverse complement strand
CCCCCACCATCCCCTCCGAAATTCGCTTGACAACGTCACCTTTGGCTACAAACCCGGTGAATATATCCTCAAAACCTCGCTTTCACCATCCATCCCGGCGAAAAGGTAGCTGCTGGCGGCCAAGCTGGGGCGGGCAAAAGCTCCATCATTCGCTTGCTCTGCCGCCTGTACGACATTAACCAGGGGGCCATTTTGCTGGACGGTGTGGATATCCGCGACCTGCCCCAGGCGGAACTGCGCCAGCGCATGGCGGTGATTTTGCAGGACGGCTTCTTGTTTGCCGGAGATGTGAAAAGCAACATTACCCTGGGCGAAGAGTATCCCCTGGAGGCGGTGGTGGAGGCGGCGAAAAAAACCAACATCCACACCCTGATTGAGCAACTACCCCAGGGCTACAACACCGAACTGCGGGAGCGAGGTGCCAACCTATCCGGTGGGCAAAAACAGCTCCTGGCCTTTGCCCGCGCCGCCATTCGTAACCCCGGCATTCTGGTTTTAGACGAAGCCACCGCCAACCTGGACGTGGGTACGAAGCCATCATTCAGGAAGCTCTAGAGCGCCTGCTGGAGGGCCGCACCGCCATCATCATTGCCCACCGCCTCTCCACCATTCGCCATGTAGATCGGATTTTGGTGCTTAAAAGCGGCGAACTGGTTGAGCAGGGCAGCCACGATGAGCTACTGGCTAAGGATGGTCTGTACTCCAGTTTGTATCGGCTGCAAATGCTGGGGGTGGAGTGAATCGCTCCGGTGCTGCTGACCCTCCTTACCCCGACGCCGAGAGCTCTCGGCTAAAGCCCCTGGCAGTACCTATCAAGCCCTTAGTTGTGGGCGGGGAGACGATTCCCCATAACAAGCGAGTGCGGCTAGATCTGCCGGTGGCCCGATTGCCCACTGGCACTCAGATGTCTCTGCCGGTAACCGTGATTAACGGCAAAAAGCCGGGGCCACGCCTCTGGTTGAGTGCAGCTATCCACGGCGATGAGCTGAATGGGGTAGACATCATTCGGCGGGTGGCGAAGGCGTTGCAGCCCCATCGCCTCAGTGGGTCAGTCATTGCCGTGCCCGTTGTGAATATCTTTGGGCTGCTAGAACAATCGCGCTACCTGCCCGACCGGCGTGATTTGAACCGCTCTTTTCCCGGATCGGGGCGAGGGTCGTTGGCCAGTCGGCTGGCGTTTTTGTTTATGAAAGAGGTGGTCAGCCAATGTACCCACGGGGTTGATCTGCACACAGCCGCCCTTCACCGGGTAAACCTGCCCCACGTGCGGGCTGATCTGGAGAATCCCGCCACCTATACCTTTGCCCAGGCCTTTGGCGCACCAATTATGATTCATGCGTCCCATCGGGATGGTTCCCTACGGCAGGCGGCGGCGAAGCGAAAAATTCCCACCCTACTTTACGAAGCTGGAGAAGCCCTGAGGTTTGATGCCGATGCCATTCAGGTTGGCGTTGATGGCATCTATCGCGTAATGGCCTATCTAGGGATGTATGCCCCGCCTAGCTCGCTGCCGGTGCCAGTCACCCAAGAATCGCGGCAGACTCGCTGGGCAAGAGCCTCGCGGGGTGGCATCTGGCATCGCTCTACTCATCTGGGAGAGGTCGTCAAACAACGCCAGCCGCTGGGATTTATCACCGATACCTTTGGCGATAAGCCGGTTCAGGTACGCAGTCCCATCGCGGGCGTGGTGATTTCCTATGGGCAGAACCCTCTGGTTAACCAGGGGGATGCTCTGGTGCATGTAGCCGGAGTAGGGGAGTTGTAGGGATGAAGAAATACAACGTGAGCCATTAATTCCAAATAAGCGAAATACCATTATAGGGAAACTGGTGAAATACTTTTCGCTATGATTCCGTCTAGTTTTTGATGCATTCAATTGATTTAGGTCTATTAAATATAAGGTTTCATTAGTAAGCACAGATAACCATAGATGATCCGAGGATAAAAACGATGCCTCAACGAATTGTGCTCCTCAATGGATTAAGAAAAGATGATCAGGACTTAACGTTTTGTTTGGATTATCTTTTAGAAGAAATTCAGGTTTCTAATGCGGCCGTTCAGGTCTATACCCTAGGTGAGCTGCAAACCGGCACTTGCATTGGCTGTTTTGGCTGCTGGGTCAAAACTCCTGGAGTCTGCATTGAGCCTGATATAGGCCGTGACATAGCAGAGGCCGTGGTGCGCAGTGATGTTACGATTCTGCTCACACCCATTGTGTTTGGAGGCTATTCTTCAGAGATTAAGAAAATTCAGGATCGTTGGCTACCGCTAGTGCTGCCTTATTTTGGGGTTTTTCATGATGAGATTCATCACCTGCCACGCTACAGCCATTATCCGCGATTGGTAGCGTTTGGCCTTCAACGTCAGCCTAATCAGGAGGAGGCTAATCTCTTCAAAATTTTGGTGGGGCGTAATGCGCTGAACTTTCATTCCCCGACCCATGCCGCCGAAGTGCTGCTAGCCACCACCTCACCGGATCTACTCCGGTCGCAAATTAGAGCCACCCTGCTGAGATCAGAGTCGGCACCATCGAGTCAGGTGATGGAAACTAAAATGCGGGCGCTAGAGGCCCATCTGGGGATGCCCCTGGATTCAGCCGCGTCTCCTGCTCCGGGGCGAGCGTTGCTGCTGATTGGCAGCCCAAAGGTGAAATCTCCCAGCACCTCTGGGGTGTTAGGTGGGTACCTGTTAGACAGGTTAGAGGAGAAAGGCTGGGAAACAAAAACGCTGACGCTGCGCGGTCAACTCTTTAAATCTGAACACCAGGCTGAATGGTTGGCGGATGTCGATCAGGCGGATTTGCTCGTGCTGGCATTCCCGCTGTATATTGATGCCCTGCCAGCGCTCATGACCCGAGCGCTAGAGGTACTGGCCAACCATCTCACGTCCCAGGCTAAGGCTCGCCCTAAACACCTGGCCGTGCTCTGCAACAACGGTTTTCCTGAGCCATACCCCAACGCCGTGGCGCTGTCCATTTGCCATCAGTTTGCTGCTAAAACCGGGCTGGTGTGGAGCGGTGGGCTGGCTTTGGCGGCGGGGGAGGCCATTATTCGCGGACAACCCCTAACGGGAGAACGGCAAGGCAGCCCCCCTGTGCCCCACGTTATTGAGGCACTAGATCTGGCGGGTGCGGCCTTGGCCGCCAAGCAGACTATTCCGGCTGAAGCCCAGCGGTTAATGGCCAAGGTGCCTATTCCTTTGATGCCTCTGAGCCTATGGCGACGACTCTTTATCAAAATGGCGGGTTGGCACTGGCGGCAAGCCGCCGCCTCTAACCAGGCTGATCCAGACCAATTAAAGGCTCAGCCCTATGCCCTGCACCGCTAGCTCTAAGACATAGCGGTGCAGAGCCTTCTTAGGATGAGCAAGGTCAAACTGGTGGGCTGAAGTGCCCGCCTGGGCAGATTTAGCCGAGTCTGGCCGAGACCGGCGGCACGAGTTAGCAACAAAGGACTGGCTGGTGATGGTGGAGTGGTGGCAGAGTATGGTGAGGTATGCCGGGGTAAGACGCTGGCTAGCGGGTATGCTGGCCTTTGGTTTGGTCAGTTGTGCATTACCGCAGCTTAAGGCGGAAGATCGGCTGTTTTGCCGATTTCTGTAGACCTGCTGGATGTTTACACCCTGCCTCCTCAAGCATTTCAGGACACCAGGGTGGGCGGGCTATCGGCCCTGGTGTACGACCGACCGGGCGATCGCTACCTGGCACTCTCCGACGATCGTGGTCAATTTGGCCCGCCGCGTTTCTACGAGCTATCCCTAGCCGTTGAGTCAGGGCTGGAGCATCTCCCCAATTGCGGCGGTCACCATTGAGCAGGTCACCAGTCTGAAGGATTTTGAGGGTAATCCCTACCCCCAGGGCAGCCTCGACCCCGAAGGATTTGGCCCTCTCGCCTCGAAATACCCTGCTAGTTACCAGCGAAGGGGATATCAACCATAATGCGCCTCCGTTCATTGGCGAGTTTGATCGCGCTACAGGGCAGGTTTTAACCACGTTTCGCATCCCTGAGCGGTTTCTGCCCGATGCCATCGACTCCCCTACCAGGGGGGTGCGAGAGAATTTGAGCTTTGAATCCTTGACTATCAATGCGGCCCCCGGTACGGCGGGGCAAACGGAGCCGTTTCGGCTGTTCACCGCCACGGAGTCGGCCCTGGTGCAAGACTACAACGAAGATCCCACCCTGCCCCTGAACAACCGCTTCTTGCACTATCTGCTGGGAGAAGACCAGTCTACGCTGATTGCAGAGTACGCCTACCCGCTGGATCTTGAGCCCACCGGGGCGGTGTCTAACGGGCTGACTGAACTACTGGTGATTGACCAGGGAGGGCATTTTTTAGCGCTGGAGCGCACCTACGGCCTCCAGGGTTTTGGCGTTAAGCTTTACCAGTTTGGCCACGGGCGGCGCTACGGATACCTCCACCATCGGCAGTCTCAGAGGAGACCTCAACGGCGTTTCCCCCATTCGTAAGCAACTGGTATTTGATTTTGCTGAGGCTCCCTTCCCGGTCGATAACCTGGAAGGTATGGCCCTGGGGCCGCGCCTACCCGATGGTAGCCAAAGTTTTAATTTTTGGTGAGCGACAACAACTTTGACGGCGATCGTCCCAGCCAATTTCTCTTATTGCGGCTAAAGCTGGGTTGATCCCTGGTGAGTACGAGGATATTTAGCTCAAGTGCCTTCGTAGGAATAAATCGCCATCAGACCGTATTCGACTTCACAGATATTTCCCGATCAGGGGTTTACAGGGTCTCTAAATGTTGCTCTAATGAATTCGCTAAGGGTCTACAGCAATGCGATCGCTCTCTGGGCACGTTTAGGATCCGCTTCAACGTAGCCTAGCAGCACCTTTAAGTCACGATGGCCGGTGATGACTTGGATGGTTTTAATATCTACTCCCTTTTCTGACAACCGGGTGATGAGGGTACGTCTAAAACTGTGGCTAGAGTAGCCCTTGTGGTCAAGGCTAGCCCGTTCTAAAGCGCGGCGTAGGACTTGATCACAACCCTGAAAAGACATCGGCCCCAGGGGGCCTGGAAACAGAGGGCCTGAGATTGGCGGTTTGTAGGCCAACAAAATTTCTCTAAGGTTGGGATGTACCGGGCATTCGCGGGTTATCCGGTGCCCTCTCGACGCTTTTCTGGTTTGGGCTCTGAAGCATATAAACTGCCGGGGGTTGCCGTGGCAGTCGTAAACGTCATCTACGGCCAGCTGCCGGATAGCTCCTAATCGTTCTCCTGTCCACCGGGCGATATCAAACAATAGCCTATGTTTTGGATTGGTTAGTGCTTTACGCAGCTTAACCAAGTCTCCATCAGAAAAAATTTCGGCTTTGCCGTTCCGGTTATTTTTGGGCATTTTGATTTCAACTTCACTTTAAGATTTACCTTCCTATTAGGAAAAACTTTAAGTGTAAGCCTCAAGAACTACTGGTCACTATGCCCATAAACCTCTCAGGTCAATCATTTTGGCCATTGTGGCTAACTCTAACTTTTACCTAAAAGTGCCCTATGGCGGGTCATTTCAGCGATGGCTATAACCAGGTTGTAGCTAACCCAGATGATGTAGTTTATGACAACGTTCTCAGCTTCAAACTTACCCGCTAGTGTGAATACCTTGGAAAAGTTGGTTATTTGGGCCAACGCCGCTCTCTATCAGCTGCATAAGAATACGCGCTATCAAGAGAGCGATTCTAGCCCTTTGGTGCCCGTGGCGACAGCTCAGGACGGGTTGGCCGCCGATAAATCCGAGCGGGTGATTTTTAGGGTGTCTGTACCTCTGTCTGATGACTGGCGTAATCAGTCAACTAAAATTTGGCAAGAGGCTAAAGAGATTAGCAACGCCGCTATCCCAACCCTCTTTTTGTCATGATCGGCGCTGTTGGCGCTGTTGCTTTAGAGGCCCCCAGGCCCAATGTGATCCAAGGCAACTTTGGTTCATCCCTAGCGCCGGTCAATAGCAATGTGATCCAAGGCAACTTTGGTTCATCCCTAGCGCCGGTCAATAGCAATGTTGTGCCGTTGGTGCCTAGCAAACCTAACTTGCAGGTTGTTGGTTCGCCGCTTAGCCCGGTCAATCCAACCCCTGCTAGTGCCGTGCTAACTCCTAAACCCCTAGGTAGTCCAGTATTGGCACCCCCGGCATTTAAGCCTACTGTCTCAGGCGGTAGCCTTGCCATTTCGCTTATCCCCGCAATGGATTCTGTGACGCAAGCGTTTTGGGATAAGGTTCTGCCGGGACAATCGGGTAATGCTTCCAACGCTTCCAGTAACCCAGCTGGAGGTATGGGTTCCAATGGGTTGCCCAAAATTCCTAAACCGGAAGGCGTTCCCAGCTGGGCATGGCCGTATGAGGAACCCAGCATTCCTAATGAGTTGCCCCCAGAGGCTATAGGCGATGGGCCTATTACAGATCCAGGTAAACCCTCCGAGTCTCCAACTACGCCACCGGCTCAATATCCAGCTCCCCCCAACTGGCCAGATATCCCCGATGACAAAAAGAGTGGACAGGATGGCATCGCCTATCGGGTGATCACCTATGACCCTAGGGGAGGTGGGCCTTTACAATCCCCTCACGGTGCATCTCACTTCACAGGCTACGTTACTGGCCGTTTTGCAATCACATGGGTACCGTCTGGGCCCCGGTACGTTTACCCCATTTTGATCACCCCATCAGGCAGCCGTAGGATGTCAGCTTCCCACGGCTACCCCTATGGGTATATCAGCAAAGATGAAATTGGCTACCAAACAGCCTATGTTGAGCGGCAACCTGGTCAGCCACTCTATGACCCTGGCACTCAGCGAGGGCCTAACCCGGCTCGTGGCGGTGGTAAACCCAGGCCCTTACTGCCGTTTCTACCCCAACCCCCTGATATCAGTCCTCCCCCCTGGCAGGGTGAGCTCCTCAATCCATCCCTGGCACACAACCCCTAGCGCCGGGTGAACCGTTTACACCGCCCGCCACACCGCCCGAATGGGAACCTATCCCCAACCCCAACCCAGAGGCACCCCCCTTACCAGGTCCAACCCCAGGCCAACCCTACTTACCTCAAATCAACCCAGCGCCGGTGATCACCCCTAACGTGCCGGTGAAGGTCACACCGGGACAACCTAGGCCAGTGATCACCCCGTCATCTCCAAACCTGAACAACCCTAATGATGACGAGAATCCCAACCTGGCCATTGTTCCAAACATCGCTACCCAAACAGCGCCTAAAGATCCAAAGCTGGCTTGCCGCTATGACAGCCGCAACATTGCCGGGAAGTGTGACTCAATTCAGGATAGATGCGACTCAATTCAAACTCTCTTAGACGATAACCTCACCCCTACCTACGAGGCCTGATCGAGATGTCCCCTTGCGATGATGGGGAAGTGATTCAGCACACCTCATCAGGCCAGGGCGTTCCCGGCATTGATGAAAAGCTGGATGCAATCGGACGCGCGATCGTCACCATTTGGGACAAAGTGAAGTGTGACTGCGATGCCATAGCCGCTATCCCGGAATGGTGGCAAGTTCGCGTGGGTGCTAACCGTCCTCAGCTGGTTGTTTTATACGCGGAGAAACAAGATGATGGCAAGCTTGGCCGTACTCGCTGGCCGGTCACTATCCCCTGGTTTAACCCGCGCTATCGCTCACAACTCAAAACCCGACTGCCTAAGTACCGCAAGGGGCAGCACCAAGGGCTGTTGGTGCTGAATGACAACTCAAAAATCTTGGTCTATGCCTACACCCAAGTCGAAGCCGAAACCGTAGTAAAACGGCTGGCCGATTTGGTGCAAGCTAACCAGCGCCCGAAACCCTTGGCCATTGCCATCGGTCAGCGCAAGGGAACCCCCCTCAAAACCGTTAGCGTAGTGCCGACCATTGCCCACTTCTACGCTGACGGCCAACAGAGCGCGGCCCCTACGTGGTCAGAGAAGCTAACATGAGCGATCACATTTCCCTGTGGTTGCGATGCCGTAGGCCCCCGCCAACCCTGGCTGACTATCTACCCCTGGCTCAGTATTGCGCCGATCACTTCATCAGTTACTCCCAGGGAAGGCGGCTGATTCGTAAACGCCGCGTTGTAGCGGTCAAGCTGAGGGGGCGATGGTACGTCAAAAAATGACGTACACGGTGACTCGCTGCTTAGGGTTTAAACCCCGTGATCCGTTTCCGCGACCCGATGCCAGGTTCAAAAGCTGGTCGGGCAGTCTTTTAGAGTCACCTTGGAAGCACACACTATGAACGCCATTACCACTACAGCTACCAAAGCGGTTGCTCAACTCTTTGAGGTTGCCGCTGCTATCCAGGCCGCTGAAATTGCTGCCGTTGCCGCTGATCCAACCTTTGAACCCCTGCTCACCATTGCTACCGATGCCGAGGGCCAAACCATGACTGTAGCCTTGACCGTCACAGCCACCGTTAGCGGTACTGGCGGCCAGGTCTTGTTCACCCCGGTTGATTACCTGGCGTAATTGCCTCTGTTGTTTTGAAATCACTAAGAGGTAATTACTATGGCTACCAAATCAGCCGATCACTACTACATCGAATTAGGGGGAATCAATTACGGTTTTGCTGTTCCTAAAGACTCCTACAAAGGAATTGAAACCTTGCTAGGAGTTAAGAAGGTGGCCAGCAACACCAAAAATGTTGTCTACGGGGCTAATTCTCCTAAGCCACCACGGGTTAGGATTCGTACCGAAAACGGCAAGAGCTATACCCGATTTATCGACAGCAAAAAAATTGATTCAGCCATTGTTGATAGTGGACTAATCGGTAAAACGCTACGAGGCTCTAGGATTGTTTCTGCCTCGATAGCGCGATGAATG
>JAAUUR010000215.1 GCA_012031045.1 Leptolyngbyaceae cyanobacterium SM2_5_2 | reverse complement strand
TGCTGGGCCAGCAATTCTTGAATAAAATCGCCCCTCTTTGGTGGAAATGATTATCAGTTCTACCCCCTCGTCCATGGCCTGCTGAAGGCGGGGCAGGACGCCGGGGTAAAAGCGGTGATAGCTGAGCCAGTCGTCTACATCGGTCTGAATCCAGCGATCGCGCACTCCATCCACCGCCTGGGCCAGGGTAGCTGACTCCAACCCGGTCTGAGCCAGAAGTTTAGGCACCAGATTGGGCCAATCCATCAAAATGTCTTCGTCGGGCACTCCCACCGTTAGCCCATAGAGCACCAGGGGCATCTCCCAGCCCGACTCGACCACCGGGCGCAGGGGGTAAAAACGCTCAGCCAGGCGCGCCGGCGGTTCTGGAGAGGCTGGCTCAAACACTTCCCGATAGGCTTTCCAGGCGGTCTGAAAGTACTCCAAAAGGCCGTCACAGACAACGCCATCAAAATCTAGGGCCAGAAGAGTTGGAGGAGTCATGGGTTAAGCCTCCTGGGCCACGGCGGCCTGCTGGCGGATGAGCTGCTGCACGGCGGTCAGCGTGCGGTTGAGTTCTGGCCCTTTGTAAGCGGGGTGAGCCTCAAACGCCTGCTGCTCTTGTTCCAGCATTAGCACATCTTCTCGAATCAGCCGTCGCAGCACAAAGCTAGCCGAGTTCGTGAAAGTGGTTTTGAAGAATCGCCGCACGGCCAGCGGCGTTTTGTGCAATTTGGTAAATCGGCCCAGGGACGTGAAGTGCAGCAGGTAAGCGCGGGTACGGGTTTCATCCATCGGGCAGAAGAGGCAGTAGAGCTTAAAGTCATCCCCCAGGGAGGCCACCCAGTGGGGATACTGGTAGGCCACGTCCAGCGGCTCTGGGTGCAGCTTGCGCAGGGCCGGAATCAAGAGCTGGGTGGCCGACCAGATTTTGTCGATGCGGTAGTAGCTCTCGGCATCGTAGTGGGCAAACACTTGGTTCTCATCGGTTTGTAAATCCGCCAGAACAGGATTGGCCCACACCTGAGCCGCCCCGTGCAGATGTCCGTGGTACATGTCCATCAAGTTCTCAATCAAGAACGAGTAGTGGGCCTGTACATCGATCACCGCTGAGGAGCCAATGAAGTTGAGGTGCTCCCATTCCGGCACACCCAGTGGCGGCCGTGATGCGGCCAGCGCTTCATCCCCAGGAAATAGCCAGATAAAGCCATCTAGTTCCTGCACAGGATACCGACGTAGGGCACAGGTGGGTAACTTTTGCTGGGGTTCCAGATAGGGCACGTGGGCACAACGGCCATCGGCGGCAAACTGCCAGCCGTGGTAGGCGCAAACCAGGCGATCGCCTGCCACTGTACCTTCACTCAACTTGACCTGGCGGTGGGGGCAGCGGTCTTCCAGCGCAATCACCTGGCCCTGACTATCGCGATAGAGAACGATAGGTTGCTGCCAGAGAGTAATGGCCAGGGGTTTGGCGGCCAATTCCTGGCTACTGGGCCGACCACATACCAGTGGTTAGGGTTAATCTCCAACTGCCGCAGGGGTTGCTTAAACTGCGCTGGGTTGCCAGTCGCGGAGCCACTACCGCTGTCTACCATCGCCGCTGGGGCAGGGCTGCTCTCCGTTGCCGCTATCGCTGTGTCCATTGCTAATCCATCCATGCTGAAATCTGCTGTGCTGAGTGGAGATCATCGACTATCCGACTGACCTGAGGCGATTTCTAGAAAACAATCTCCCAGTGGTGGGCGGTGGCCACCCTACCCCGACGCTGGTTGCCAGATAGCTCTGGGAACTGCTTTCCTGGAAACCTCCTTAGCTCAATGCTAAATTTTTAGCACCCCTTCTGGGTTGACCGACAGAATCGGGCGGCGTTTTACGCCTTCGCGCTGCAAGATGGCGTTAGCCGCCAACAGACCACTACTCACGGCTCGCTCCATCAACCCGCAGGGGAAGGCATGCGCACCCAGTCACCCGCAAACATAAGGTTTGCGGCGGCGGTAGTGGTTTGGGGCCGGTTGGCAAAGCTGCCAGGCGGAAATCCGGCAAAGTTTTTCTGATTCACCAACTGGCGGTGTAGCACGGTGGCCCCCGCAGCGAGGGACAACTTCGTACAGCTCGGCCTCAAAGGTATTGAGAATGTCGGCTTGGGTGGGGAAATCTTTCTCCTTATAGCAGTAGGCGTGGAGTTCGACCACACTGCCGCCGGTGCGCTTGGCCCAGTCAATGTAGTCATCCTGAATGCGATGGTAGAGGGTAATGCTGTCCGTCAACCGATAGCCAGAGAGGGAGGTAAACCAGCTATGATCCCAATCAAAGTCGCGATCTAGCCAGAAGCGACCCACCGCAAAGGGATCGGCCACCTGGAGCTGATCCACCTGGGTGGCCAGGGTCGGTTCAACCGAGCCTGCTGAGAGGGCAAACAGCGCTTTGATGCCGGGGATATCCGCCGCCATTACGTAGTAGTCGGCGGTGAGGGTCTGGCCGTTGTCGGTGGTTAATTCCTGATTAGCGGCCATCAGTTGAATGCGATCGCCCTGGCGCTGCATCACCTTGAACCTACTCAGGTTCTCCCGCGCTGGGCCAGCTAGCACGGCGCCATCGCTGGCATAGGCGGCCCCGTGGCAGGGGCAGAGGTAGCCGTCGGTGGTGGTGGTGACCTGGCGCTGCACGCTACAGCCCTGGTGGGTACAGGTTAAGGAGAGGGCTTGAGTAGCCCCTGGGGCCACCGAGTAGACCTGATCGCCGGCCCCGAAGTATTCCATCGTTTCGGAACTGAGCAGTGGGTTGCGCTCTACCCAGAAAGGCACTGGATTGGTGGCCACGCTACCTTCCTGGTAGGTGACGTTGGCTATCTGGCCATCCTGCCAGGCTACTTGGCTAACGGTGACGCCGGTTAGTACCTGGCCACCGTTGGCCTGAATCGCAGCTACCAGGGGATCCACCAGCGACCGCCCCATATCCTGACAGGTGCCGTTGAAGGCTAGCCCTTCAGGGTTGCCAAAGAAATAAAAGTGGAAGAACTGCATCAGCTCCCCGGCACTCAGCACATCCGGCGCGTTCAGGCTGGACTTGGCAAAGGGCAGGAAATAAAGGTCGTAAAGCCCCCTGGGAAAGTCGTCTGCTACCCAATCTGCTACCGAGATATTGTCCAACCGTTCGTAGCTTTGGGGATTGCGAAAGCCGGTAATCTCCCGAAATACCTCAAGGTGCTTAATATGTGTTAGGTTAATCCCCCATTTCAGGCGATTTGAGGAGGAAATGGCTAAATCTACCACATTCCACGGAAATGCTGAGTTGCTAGGGCGAAAGACCTCTGGCGCGTAGTGGTCCTTATACACCAGGGAATAGAAATCCAGGGACTTAAAGTTCTGCTGGATGTTTAGTTCGTTAACCAGGCTAAACAGGTTGTAGTACTGGGGAAAGAAACCGTGGAACCCGTGCTCCATCATGAACTGGTCGTCGCCGACCTGGATGGGCCAGCTAGCGATTTTGCCACCTAGCTGAGGGGAACGCTCCAGCAGGGTAACCGCTATCCCCCGCTGGCTAAGCTCGTAGGCTGTTGCTAGACCAGCCAAGCCACCGCCAATCACCACCGCTGTAGTCGGTTTACCGACGCGAGCAGGCAGCTCCAGGCGATCTCGCTGGTACACGGTGGGCTGAGGTTTACTCAGCCGAGAATAGCTCAACAGCGCCGCAATGCTTCCAAATCCAAATAGCTTCAGCACATTGCGACGGGCGAGGGTTTGGGCAAACAGCCCCTCTAGGGATTGGCTCATTAGATGCGTAGGTCTTTGCTTAGGTCAAACTCGGTCTGGGGGAACAAATCCCTCAGGGTGTGTGGAGAGCGACTTGGGCGTACGATATCACAAGACTCCCGGCCAGAGGAGTTGGATCGCCATTCGGGTGAATGGGGTGAATCCTGATGTGAAACCTCTTAGAAACTGTAATATTAAGTTGCTTTTACAGTCTACTCATCCTAATGAAATACGTGCGAGAAACTCTGGCCGTTGCTCAGCGCATCTTAATTGAACTCTGCCATCGCAAACGCAGCTTGATTTTTTGGGCTATTTTCCCATGCTGCTGCTAATTCTCAACAGCCTAATTTTGCAAGAGCGCACCCAGGTTTCTCTAGCCGATGCTTACACCCTGGCGGCTCCTCCAACCCTAGTAGGTGCCGCTCTCTTTTTTAGCGGTCTGGGGGGCAGCGTGGCCACCGTGGTCGCTGAGCGCGAGCAGCAAACGCTAAAGCGGCTGTTTCTATCGCCCTTGAGCGGGGGTGTCTTACTTCTTAGGCATTTGTCTGGCCTACACGGCCATTGGCCTCGGCCAGGGGGTGTTGATGTACGCTATCGCCCTATCCCAGGGCGGTAGCCTGGAAGGCAACCCCCTGGCTGGTCTGCTGATTGTGCTGCTCAGCATTGCGGCCTACGTGGGGGTTGGGTTTGTGCTGGGTACCCAACTGGCCCGCCGTACGGAGGATGTTAACGCCCTGGTGGCCGCCTTTGGTATCCCGCTGATGATTTTGGGCGGAGCCTTTATGCCTTCTAACTTTTTCCCAGATTCTCTGCTGGAACTCACCCGTTTTAACCCGATCTATCACATGATCGAAGCCATGGCAGGGGTTGCCGCCGAAGGTAGCTCCCTGGCCGATGTTGGAGAACATGTCAGGTTCCTGGCCATTTTTGCCCTAGTCATGGTGGCCGCTGGCTGGCTGGCCTACCAGCGCATGGTACGGGTAGAACGCCAGTTTTAGGCAAACTCTGGCTTAACCGGGCCGAGTCAGCCTCACCAGGATAGTTATCTGACCTCCATAGCCGATCACCATGCTCCTAATCGGGTGTTCTTTGCTAGAGTGTCAGGGCAAAATCGCGATGTATTGAGTTGGCTCGGCTATGGTGTTGCAGAAAAAGCCGCCGCTGTTACTAGTAGTTGGGGCGGCGCTCTTATTTCTGGGCGGTGGGGCGCTGGCCCTATGGGTAATGGCGCGGCGCGGTAATTTAATCAAGGCATTGCCAACCGGGGCCAACGCCATTCCCGATGAGGCGGTGCTGGTGCTGGCGTTGTCTACCGATGAAGCCCAGTGGCGGCGACTGCGCCAGTTTGGTACGCCAACCACCCAGGCCCAGCTTGATCAGGTTTTGGCTCAGTGGCGCGATCTCCTGGTTACCCGTGCTGGGATTAACCCTGGTACCGACCTACAGCCCTGGGTAGGGTCAGAAATCACCCTCGCTCTATTACCCGCTGCCGATGCGATCGCCCCAGCCGTACCGGGTCTTCCGCCTGCCCTGGCTCTGGAATCAAACGTTGTGGTGGCTATTCCCATTGACAACGCCAGTGCGGCCCAGGAGGGGCTGGGCAACCGTCTGGTAGAAGCCAAGGAAATCGGCGACAATCCCTACCGTGGCATTACCCTTCAGCAGCTAGAGGGCGATGACGAAACGCCCCTCTATGCCGCTGTGCTGAATCCCGAACTGGCCCTGGTCAGCCCCCAGGTAGCCTGCTCAAGCAATCCATCGATGCCTTTCGAGATGGCCAATCGCTGGTGAGTCAGCCTGGGTTTAGCAAAGCCTTTGAACAGTTGGAAGAAACCCGTTCCCTGGCGCGGCTCTATGTGGATGTGCCCGCCGCGGTGCAAACCCTGGCCAGCACCACGGATCCGCCCATCCCGCCCAGCCGCCTGGAGGCTCTGCAAGCCCCTAGAGCCTTGGTCGGCACTCTGAATGTGGCTAATCAGGGATTGCAGGTGCAGGCTGTCGAGCTGGCTTGACCAGGGGCCGCAGGTTTTCAACACCGGCAACCAGGCCGACCAGATGACCCAACGCCTACCCGCCGACACCCTGCTAATGGTCTCCACTGGAGACTTTCAGCAGTTCTGGGAAGACTTTACAACCGGCCAGCAGCTTACCGCCCTGTTCCCTATTCAGCCCGAAGAAATCACCCTGGGCCTGCAATCTACCACGGGCCTGGTGCTGGAGGAAGATTTGCTGCCCTGGCTGGAGGGAGAGTTTGCCCTGGGCGTTTTGGCTCCGCCCCCCGCCCCCGATGCCCCAGGGGGTGCCCTGCCCAACCCGGCCCTGGTGATGATGGTAAAAACCAACGATCGCCAGGCCGCAACGAATGCCTTTAAACGGCTGGATGAGGTGATGGCGAGTCGCTACCGTTACACCGTGGAGGCCACTGAGCTGAGCGGCGTGCCTATGACCCGCTGGACGGCTCCCTTCAATTCCCTCAGCCTTACCCACGGCTGGCTTGAGGGGGATGTGCTGTTTTTCACTGCTGGCCAGGGCGTAGACGAGTTGGTAGCCCCCAAACCCAATCGAGCCCTGGCTTCTGTACCTTTGTTTCAGGCCACTACTGGCAGTGCGCCCCGCCCTAACAACGGCCACTTTTTCATCGATCTGAAGGGACTGGCCACCGCAGAGAACAGCCTGCTATTGCCGCCCTTACCCACTGCTGGCCTGCTCAGCACCGAGGCCATTGAAGCCATTGGCGTAACCGCCACGGTGCTCAGCGATCGCCAGGTACGCTACGACATTACCGCCGCTCTCAAGCGCGGCGAACGCCCTGGGCCGTTGCCCGCCGCTCCTTCGCCTGCCCCCGTTGCCCCCACTCCACCCGCTGCTCCTACCCCGCCTTCCAGCAGTCCCCCACCCGAAACCCAACCCCCGCCCAATAACTCGCAACGCTCCGCTGCATCCTCAATTTCTGTCTACCGTCGCCCCGTCCACAAAACTCGGTAGGATAGACATACTCTCACCTAGCGATACTTTTATGGATTTAGTTGCGCTTCAAGGCTGGCTAGATAATGCATCGTTTGCCGCATTATTGGCCACGATGTTGCTGTACTGGTGTGGCTTGGCCTTTCCTAAACTGCCTCTTTTAACGACTCTGGGCACCGCTGGCATGGCCGTCGGCAACCTGACAATTGGGGCGCTGCTGGTGGCCCGCTGGGTAGAAGGTGGCTACTTTCCGATGAGCAATCTCTACGAGTCGTTGTTTGCCTTGGCCTGGGGCATTACGGCTATGCACCTGGTGGCCGAGCGGATGAGTCAGAGCCCCCTGGTGGGCGCTGTAACCGCTCCCATTGCAATGGCTATTACCGCCTTTGCCACCCTGTCGCTACCCAGCAATATGCAGGGGTCTGAACCGCTGGTACCGGCCCTCAAATCCAACTGGTTGATGATGCACGTCAGTGTCATGTTGCTCAGCTACGCGGCGCTGCTGGTGGGGGCACTGTTGGCGATCGCCTTCCTGATCGTGACGCTGGGCCAAGCCATAGAACTCAAGGGTAGCTCTGTCGGCACCGGCAGTTTTCGTGATGTCAAGCGGCATCGCGCAACCCAATCTGCTGCTGAACCCCAGCCTCAACTCCAAGACATTATCTTCGGCAATACAGTGGTAATTGAGAAACCCCAGGTAGCCCAGGCATCCCCGCCCCCGATGAAACTCGCGCCCCAGCGGCTGACCTTGGCCGACACCCTCGACAACATTAGCTACCGCATGATTGGCCTGGGTTTTCCACTCCTGACCATCGGCATTATTGCCGGAGCCGTGTGGGCTAACGAAGCCTGGGGATCGTACTGGAGTTGGGATCCAAAAGAAACCTGGGCCTTAATTACCTGGCTGGTGTTTGCGGCCTACCTCCATGCCCGCATTACTAAAGGGTGGCAGGGTCGCAAACCCGCTATCCTTGCCGCCACAGGCTTTGCGGTGGTTTGGGTCTGCTACCTGGGGGTTAATATCTTAGGTAAAGGTCTGCACAGCTATGGTTGGTTTTTTTAGACCTAGGGCCTCTGCCGTCCATGGGCCTATCGGGTTCCCTAACCTCGCCTAACGCTCTACCTGAAATGTTCAACCCAAAGCCTAAAATCCCGGCTTCTAGAGGCTATCTATCCTTGCTCCCCTAGAAAACCAAACATCTTTACTTATTAGTTTAGTCTCTGCCGTAAGATGGGGATTGGAATTCAAATCCACTCTATGCCCCCCATAGATGCTCATCGTTCCTATCGTGCCCTCAGTTTGGCCATTGTTGTGGCTTGGTTAGGGGCTGGCTGTGGTGCTAAGCCGCCTGAACTTGCACCGCCCGCTGTGCCGGTGCAAGTTCAGGCGCTTCAGCCCGGCACCCTAGAGCAAAGTTCCGAGTTCATTGGGGCGTTAGAAGCTGAACAGCGCGTTGAGTTAAAGCCAGAGGTAGCTGGGCGAATTACCCAGATTTTAGTGGCCCCTGGCGATGCGGTTGGCCCTGGGCAACCCATTGTGCTACTTCGGCCCGACCAGGCCCAGGCCGAAGTAGCCGGAGCCCAGGCTGGGGCAGAAGCTGCCCGATTTGGTCGCGATGCGGCCCAGGCCCAGGTAGAGGCAGCGGCGGCGGCGGTTGCACAGGCAGGCTCCGAGGCCCAGCTGGCCCAGGTTGAGTTTAACCGAACTCAGCAACTGGTTGGCAGCGGAGCCCTGAGTCGGCAAGATTTAGACACGGCCCGTAACCGGCTAGACGTGGCCCAAGCCACCCAGCAGCAGGCCGAAGAAAGTCTGAGATCGGCTCAATCGCAACTCCAGCAGGCAACGGCCAGCTTTGACCAGGCCCAGGCCCAGGTCAATGTCAACCAGGAGTCACTGGGGTTTAAGCAGGTGTCTAGCCCGGTGGGGGGCTTAGTGGGCGATCTGGCCCTCCGAGTGGGCGACTTTGTGGATGTTGGCCAAACCATCACCACCATCATTCAAAATCAGGAACTGTTTCTACGCATTCAGGTGCCGACTACTCGGGCTAATCAACTGCGGACGGGGTTGCCCGTTGAGCTGCTTAACCCAGATACTGGTTCGCCTCTGGCTACGGGCAGCTCAGCTTTG
>JAAUUR010000214.1 GCA_012031045.1 Leptolyngbyaceae cyanobacterium SM2_5_2 | reverse complement strand
CCGGAGCAGGGAGAGATGTTTAGTCTGCTGAGGCGCGATCGACAGATAGACTGACGCTAACACTGAGTACGGGCCGTAGGTAGCGCTGCAACCCCTGGATGCGAGTTTGTTCCCAGGCAATGCGACGGGCAAACTGGGTTACATCCTGGGCCAATAGGCGGTTGATCGGCGTTTTAATCTCCGGGTGCTGGCGGATCAGCGCGTCTAAGTCCGTACGCTGTAGAAACCAAATTTCACTGGTGGTCAGCGCGATCGCACTTGCCTGATACGTGACGGTGGCGGTGGCCGCGACCAGCGGCACATAACCAAATAAGTCACCTGCACTGCGATAGCAGATGTGGGTTCGGCCCACCGGCGATTGGCGATAAATTTCAACGCTGCCCCATTTCAATAAATAAAGCCCAATCGCGGCTTGTTCCTGGTGATAGATGTCCGTGCCAGATTCAACCGTTAGCAATTGTAAGGAAGCCGCGATCGCGCTAGGCTCTCGTCTGGCAGCACCCCCCAGATCCGATGGAAGCTCAGCCAGTCACTGCGCTCTTTGAGGGTTTTAGGTTCAGCGAGGGCCGTTGCGGGCAGCTCACGGCCTAAGGGCGTGGATGAGAGTGGAGCAGCCGCCAATAGTGGATCAGAATGGCTGATTGAATCGGACGTCATACCGTAAAGTCCCCTCTAGAATTGAGGGTGTGCTAATCGCAATTTACTGACAAAGCTTCCATGTCTCAAGCAAATTCCCCCTTCCCTTCCTATTCCGATCAAATCACCCACATCAAGCGCTACACAGGTCAGTTGGCCAAAGAGCTGCCTGATGTCATGAAGGCGTTTTATGGACTCAGCCGCAACTCGTCAACACCGGGGGCACTGGATGCCAAAACCAAGGAACTGATGGCGCTGGCGATTGGGGTGGCTACCCACTGCGACGGTTGTATTGCCTTTCACACTCGGGCGGCACTGCAAGCGGGGGCCTCGCGGGAGGAAATTGTCGAAACGCTAGGCGTGACCGTCATGATGGGGGGTGGTCCGTCGTTGATGTATGCGGCTCATGTGATGGAAGCGATCGAAGAGTTTGAGCAGCCGGGTTAACAGCGCGAGTTGCCCTAGAGCATTAGCCCAGTTCACCGATGAGCTGGGTCAGGCGATCTAGGGTGGCGGAGATGCGATCGCTGCGACGTATTCTCCAACCCCATCGCCACCAGCAACAGCCCCAACTCCAGGGCATCCTCCACATTGAACATCAGCTCTAGCGCCTCAGCCGCAGCGAGCACTCCTGGCAAGGTTTGTGGGTCTTGAACGGTCAGATCAACAGATATTGAGGCGGGATTGACCGCTTCTTGCCCTGGTATAGCGCTGAGTGCGCTCATCGGGCCGGGAACGGGGCGCTACGGGCGCGATCGGGATAGCCCGTTGCTGGCTATTGGACATCGGCGAAAATCTATCGCCAGGATTAAAGTCAGAACTGCCTGACGGCCCGCGCCCGGCGCGGCGACGATGGTGATGGTGATGTTTCATGGTTGAGTTCTCTGCAGGTGTCCTTGATAGCCCGTCACGATGCGACTGCCATCTTTGAAGATGTGGGGTATCAACGTAAGGCGAGATTGCCCTACTTAGAGCAGCGAGGTAGTCATCTACACATGATCAAAAATCAATAGAAAAGCTCTGCGGCAGTGCCCAGAGCCCGTTATTGTGACCTGTGCGAATTCAATCAGGACACAATTATGCCTCTCACTATACGCCAGCGCAGCCAACAGGTGGCTGATTATATCCAAACCCACACGGCGTCAACGATAGCGACAATTGCTGAAGCCACCGGACTGCATCCCAGCAGCGTTCATCGTCATCGTCAAGGCCTGTCCCGCCGTCAGCAGTACCCCGAATCGAGCTGGTGGGAAACGGCGGTGGGCTATAGCTGGTTGGTGCGCCTGGTGATAGCG
Source organism: Leptolyngbyaceae cyanobacterium SM2_5_2 (assembly GCA_012031045.1). GTDB lineage: Bacteria > Cyanobacteriota > Cyanobacteriia > Phormidesmidales > Phormidesmidaceae > Nodosilinea. Next base: position 7,020 of record JAAUUR010000214.1, on the reverse strand, counting down.
GTGGTGTATCACTTTGGTATCAAGCACAGTGTGGGAGCCGAGAGTCTATCGGCCTTTTTCAAAGCGATTCATCTGGAGACGCAGGTGGGGTGTTCGCCGACGGCGCTGCGCCAGCTCAAGCATCGCGTGGAGGCCGAGATCGTGGCCTATGAGGCCGCTCAAACCGACGCCGGTCCTCCCCCGGAGGGAACCGGGTTATGGGGGGGTGCAGATGAGACCTTCTTCGGGTTACCGGTGCTGGTGATGATGGCGTTAGCCAGTGGGTTTATCTTGACGGAGGTGGAGGCGACTGAGCGCACGTACGAGAGTTGGCAGCAGCACCTACCCCGGTGGTGGGACCTCAGCCGCTGGCCCTGTCATGGAGCCGTCAGTGATGGGGCCAAGGCATGGATAAAACTGGCGATAGCGGACTTGGGTGGGGGCTCTATGGCCGATGTCTTTCATGCCTTGCGTAATTTGGGTCGTCCTATCGGTCAAGCCCTCGGACGGCAACACGCGCAGGTGACGAAACAGCGGGATGCGCTGGAGGAGCAGATTAACCGAACCCCTTCCCAAGTCCCGCTGTCGCCGACGCGACAAGCCCAATGGGAGGACCTGCAGACTCAGCCGCCGCGTCTGCAGGCCGACCAACAGACGTATCATGACGCCTTGCAGCAGGTGAGTCTGACCTTGCATCCGTTCACGTTGCAACAACCCCAGTGGCAACTCGCTGAGGCGATGACGACTCAATTGGAGGCTCCTTTGCACACCCTGACCACCCTGGCGACGACCTATGGCGGAAAGAGGGCTCAGAGTGCCATCACCACCTTCCAGCAACAGCTTCCCGCGATGAGCCAGGGCATTCACGCCTGGTGGCCTTGGGTGACCCATGAGCTCGCCCAACAGAGCCAAGAGACTGAGGTGCAAAACTGGGTGCTGATGGCCCTGCTGCCCTGGCTCTACTGGTCCCAGCAAGCCGAGAAAACCCGTCGGGCAACGCTGAAATCTCGCTATCAACAGGCCGCCAGTGACGCCTTTGACCCGTTGATAGCCGCTCCCCTCACCCTCCAACTCAGCGATGCTGACCTCCAGCGCTGGGTGCAGTGGGGACAATGGATGTGCACTAAATATCAACGCACCTCCTCCGCTATTGAGGGGCGCAATGGCTCTCTGGCTCTGCATCACCACGCCGCCAGAGGGTTCTCGGAACACTCCTTGCACGTCCTCACGATTGTCCATAAGTTTGATCTCAAGCGACCCGATGGGACGACCGCCGCACAACGGCTCTTTGGGCATCCCTTTCCCGACCTCTTTGAGTCCGTGCTCAGTACCTTTACGGAGCTACCCAGGCCACGACAGTCTTCTCAGTCACCTCAGCCCAACCTCTGGCAGAATCAGCTTGCTTCGGCTTAAGTTGATACCCAAAAGATCCAGCTCTTCGCTGCCGCGATTGAGCCCCACTTGGGAGGGGGTGGTAAAGGCAACACCCCAATCGTCAGCCTGGAGATTGGCGATCGCTGCATCCGCATCCAGACCTACCAGGGTGTCGGGAAAGGTGACCGTCACCTGGGGTGGCGCAGCAAGGCCCAGGTAGGCCCGCACATAGTCGTTGATCACCTGTCGTTGATCTAGCGTCAGCACCGATCGCAGGGCCAGGTTGCGCTGAAAAATTAGCTCATTCATCGCCTGTTCAGCAACCACGACATCGTTGTGGGCGTTGGTCAAAGTCAGATCGTCGGTGCTGGGCACTAGCAGAGCGTTAATAGTCTCCAGGCTGGTTAGATAGCGAGCCGTAGCCGCCTCAATCTGGGGCTGGTAGGTGTCAAAGACCGTCTCCAGTTGAGTAATCTGCTCATTGGTCAGATCCTCTACGGCCAAATCGTCAGGGCTAGCGGGCTGGTCGTCGGCATCGGTAGCCTGAGTCAGGAGTACAGCCAATCCCTGCGGTGCTGGAGCCGCGTCTACAGTTTGAGCCAGGCTGGCGGGGGCGATCGCCGCCCCCGCCAGCAGCGGCACCCCCTGCATCAGCATCACCTGCTTAAACACTGTCGCCAAAGGAGCCGCCGCATCGTTGGGGTACAGCGCCGAAATGATGCCAAACCACAGCGGCACCAGCAAAATCGACAGCAGCGCCATCGTCGCTTGAAAGCTCCCTGCCAGCTCTGCATCGCCAGGGCCTTTAAGCATCTTGCGATAGATGAATGGCGCACCGGGTATCACCGCCATCGCTGCAATGCCTGCCCGTACCTCAAAGGATAGGGGCAGCACCCTGGTCACCACCATGGCCGCCACAGGCACCACCACAAACGCCGCCAAACAACAGCGCAGCAGCAGCGAGGGCCGTCGCCACAGCCGACCCATACCCTCAAACCCCAACGCCATGCCCATCGACAACATCACAGCAAACACCGTGATTTGGGCAAAGCTGGTCAACAAACTCTTTCAATTCCATCGGTCAACCACCCTCCTTAAAGGGGCCTCGAACGTTGGCTGCCAAAGCAGCGAGGGGCCATCGACAACTGCATAACGCCCTGCTAAAACACCACGGCAATGCTTCACAGTGCTAGAAGATGCTGACCTCCTAAAAAGAACGCCTTATACTTTACCTTTTAGGAATATCACGAGAATTTTTCATCTTCTGGTTATTTAATGCCAAAAATGCTAAGAATCTTGAAGTTCTTGATACGCTTACCTTACAAAGCATCTGTCAGACTGAAGTAGCCGCTCTCCAGCCCCCTTGACTGTGTAATGTCTATGCAAGCAATTCCTCTGGTGAGGGTCAGTGTGATGCTTCCTGTCGTTGACTTCCTTGCCCAAATCGGCTGTCCTACTGATCGTCTTCTTGAGCAAATTAGCCTTTCCTCCGATGTCTTAAACCAACCAGAAAACCTGGTGTCGCTTTACCAAGGGAGCGCCCTGCTGGAAAACGCCGCTAACCTGGAGGGGCTAGAGGCACTTGGCTTTCTAGTCGGGCGTCAGACCTCGCTGTACAAGCTGGGCACCTTAGGAAGCATTTTAGATAACTCGCTGACGCTGTTTGATCTATTGATATCCCTTGAGCAGGTTGTGGGCATGGCCAACTCCGGCGAGCACGCCAGTCTCCGGTGGGACAACGACTTGGTTTGGTGGAAGTTTCACTGCGATCAGCCCACCCAGGAGAGCAACCTACAAGCCCAGCGCTATGACCTTGGCCTTTACCTCAATATCCTGCACCAAGTACTAGGCCCAGCCTGGCGACCGACAGAGCTGCGCCTAGAGGGGCCACCTTGCCGATCGCTACTGACCATGGACGACTTTGTGGGTGCCACCATTCACTTTCTATGCCCTTACAACGCTATCAAAATCCCTCGGGCCGCCCTTAGTTTGCCCTACAACCCTCTGGCCACAGACGCTGACCTCAACTTGCACCCAGACTACGAAGGGTTTTGGCACTCTGCCCCCGCTAGAGCTTTCTTTGACTCATTACAGCAGCTCATTCAAAGCCTGCTGCCCTACGGCTGCCCAGGCATTGGCCTCGTAGCAGCAGCCTCGGGGCTGAGCGTTCGCAGTCTGCAACGACACCTCGCCGAGGCGGGGCTGACCTACTCAAAGCTGATCGATCAGGTGCGGTTTAACCGGGCCGTAGCCCTGCTGCAACAGTCCGATGTCAAACTGCTTGAGATTGCTATGGAGCTGGGCTACACCGACCCCGCCAACTTTGCCCGTGCTTTCAAGCGCTGGACTGGGTCTTCCCCTCGAGAGTATCGACTCAGCCAGGTTGATGCCAAGCATTTATGCAACATCGGGTTCAGGGCTTTTGCTGATCCCAGTAATAACCTGGCCCATGTCTTTAGGGGTTGCACCGGTGGCCAATATCGCACGGATCAACAATTCAATTGAGACTGAGGTATCGCCATTTTCAGCCTTAGCAACCCGAGGCTGACTGGAGCCAATTTTAGAGGCGAGTTCGGCTGGGGTCATCAGTTTTTGGCAACGATGCCACTGTCGCTGCGCAGTATGAATAACACCAGAATCACCCAGATCGGGGCTAGGGCAGTGCCGAGCATCATCGGCAGTAGATTGAGAAAAGTATTGCCATGGGTTTATATTTTGGGGGAACCTAAAGATTCCGGGTAGCTGCAACCCCCCGGAATCTAAGCGTAACCGTTACTTCAACGCAAACGACACCTGGTCGATTTGCCCGGTGAACTCAAACTTACCGGCGTTGCGATAGTCCGGGGAAATCGCCGTGATCGAGTCGCGACCTACCTCAAAAGGTTCCAGACCATGGCGGAACAGCGATCGCGTCAGCTTACCTTCCCCAGCCGGTTGGTCGTTCACAAACATGATCAGGGTACCGCCCCCCTCTGGTGAGCCATCGGGGGTGAACTCGGTCTTGATGGTGACCTTGCCCTGGGGTAGCTTTACCGTGCCAGGAATGGTGACATCCCCAACGTCAAACACGGTATAGCGAAAGTTGGGCTTGTTGTCTTTGACATAGAGCGACCAGCCCGCCGAGAAGGCCCCGGCACAGGTGATCACTCCTTCCACGCCGCCTTTGGGTACCTCCACTTCAGCGGTAATGGTGTGACCGCGAGGGAATAGCTGGGGGCCGACGGGTTCGGGCAACCAAACATTGTTGCCGTAGTAGATCCAGTTTGTAGGCGGTTCGCCGCCGACCCGCAGTTTGGGGTCAAACCGCTCGGCAAAGCGCGGATCGAGGGGGAGGACATCGTATTTCTGCGCCTCTTGCACAAACTTGGTCTGGAGCTGCTTCAGCTTAGCCGGGTTTGCCGCCGCCAGATCCTTAGCCTGGCTAAAGTCCTCCGCGATGTTGTACAACTCCCAGGGGGCATCCTCAAAGTCGCCGTAGCGGCTGGCGGTATCCCAGGGCACCCCAAAGCGGCTAGCCGCCACCCAGCCATCGTCATAGATAGCGCGGTTGGTGAACATCTCGAAGTACTGGGTGGTGCGGCGGTCTTTGGCCGTTGCATTATCAAAGGAGTAGGCGATGCTCGTCCCTTCGACGGGCTTTTGGGCAATGCCGTTGACTTCCTTTGGAGCCGCAATCTGGGTCGCTTCCAGAATCGTCGGCACCACGTCGATCACATGGTGAAACTGGGTGCGAATTTCGCCCTTGGCCTGAATGCCCTTTGGCCAGTGCACCACCATGGGGTTGCGGGTGCCGCCAAAGTGGCTGGCCACCTGCTTAGTCCACTGGAAGGGGGAATCCATGGCCCAGGCCCAGCCCACGGGCACATGGGGTTCGCTGGTGGGCCACCGATTTCATCCAGGCGATCGATGGTGCTCTCCAGACCCAGCTGAATGCCCAGCAGGCTGGCCACTTCGCTAAAGGTGCCCTCTAATCCACCCTCGGCGCTGGCCCCGTTGTCGCCAATGATGTAGAAAATCAGGGTATTGTCCAATTCACCAGATTTTTCCAGGGAATCGATCAGGCGACCGACGTGGTAATCGGTGTGGGCCATAAACCCGGCGTAGTTCTCCATCAGCCGCAGGTAGACGGTCTTGGCGTCGTCGGGCACCGTATCCCAGGCGGGGATTTCGGCGGGGCGGGGGGTGAGTTCCGTGCCGGTGGGCAAAATGCCCATGTCGAGCTGCTTAGCGTAGGTTAACTGCCGCTGTTGATCCCAACCCTGGTCAAACTGGCCCTTGAACTTTTCCCGCCACTCGGGGGGCACATGGTGGGGGGCATGGACAGCACCGGTGCTGAAGTAGACAAACCAGGGCTTTTCGGGGTCGGCGGCGCGGACGTTGCGGGTCCAGGCGATCGCCTCGTCGGTCATATCCTCGGTAAAGTGGTAGCCCTGTTCGGGGGTTTTGGGCGGATCCACCGGCACCGTGTTGCGGTACAGGGTGGGGTAATATTGGTGGGTTTCCCCCTGGTTAAAGCCATAGAAATAGTCGAAGCCCAGGCCGGTGGGCCAGCGATCGAAGGGGCCAGCGGGGCTGATGGCCGGTTCCGGGGTGTTGTGCCATTTGCCAAACATGGCGGTGGCGTAGCCGTTGTCCTTCAGGGTCTCCGAGACTAGGGCCGTGCTCTTAGGGATGATGCCCGTATAGCCGGGGTAGCCCGTGCCCATTTCAATAATCACCCCGGTGCCGACGCTGTGGTGGTTGCGCCCGGTGAGCAGGGCAGCGCGGGTAGGGCTGCACAGGGCGGTGGTGTGAAAGCGGGTGTAGGACAGGCCGTTGCTGGCTAGCTTATCCAGGTTGGGGGTGGGCACCGGGCCGCCAAAGGTGGAGGTCATGCCAAAGCCCACGTCATCTAGCAGGATCACCAGCACGTTAGGAGCCTCCGCTGGAGCCTCTACGGGTTCGGGGTAGCTAGGGGTTGAGTCTTTGTAGGTGTCCCCTACTTTGCCGGTGAACTTGGGATCGGGCTGGGGCAGTTGGGTGGCAGCGGCTAAGGTCGGCCTGGAGACATGGTTTGCCGCCAGCGCCTGAGCCCCAAACGGTAGGTTCCCCACCAGCAGTAAAGCCGCCGTGAGAACAATGGCAATGGCCCGCTTTATCCTCACTCCCAGGGGATGGGGGTGAAACATGCTCCTTGGCATAAACACTCCTAGATAGTTCCTTTAGGTTTTTGACTGTTCGTTTTGAAAGCGCGATCGCGGGTAGCTGGGCAACCTATGGGGGAAATGCCGCAGTCTGGGAACGGTTAGTTAAGCTCTGGGGCCAGCCGCGATCGCACCTCCCCAGGATTAACAGTGGAGGATAATCATAAGAATGAGATAAAGACCGAGGTTACGAATGTTTGCGACTCGACAGACGGTACCCACAGCGGCTCACCGTTCCTGAGACCTGATATCCAGCCCCCAGTCCCTTCATCAAGGGTGGCCCGATTCAAGTCAATTTGAATACTTCTTTGAATACTTCTCCGGCAGGGCAAGGCCCCCTCCGGCATTTAATGGCTCAAATTTTTCCCAAAATCAATGCCCCCAGGAGACTTTCCGGAGGCATTGAGCTGATTGACTGACAAAAGTCATCCGCCCTCACCCTCAACCCCTCTCCCAGAGGGCTTAGCTTGCTTCCCGAAGGGTG
>JAAUUR010000213.1 GCA_012031045.1 Leptolyngbyaceae cyanobacterium SM2_5_2 | reverse complement strand
GCTCTTCATGCTCTTGCTGGATTTTGTCAGCCTCTAGGGCCGTTAACCGGCGCAGCTGCATCTGTAGGATGGCATCCGCCTGCAGTTCAGATAGGCCGTAGGTGTCCATCAATTCTTGCTTGGCGGTGGGGGTATCCGCCGCGCCCCGAATCAGCGCAATCACGGCATCCAGGTTAGCCAGGGCAATCAGGTAGCCTTGAAGGATGTGATCCCTTTCTTCGGCCTTACGCAGTTCGTACTGGGTGCGGCGGGTGATGGTTTCAATCCGGAAGTCAAGGAACACCTCCAGCATCCGCTTCAGGCCCAGCAGTTGGGGTTCCCCGTTAACCAGGGACAACATGTTGACGCCAAAGTTGTTTTGCAGCGGCGTTTGCTTGTAGAGGTTGTTGAGCACCACGCGGGGGTAGGCATCGCGCTTGAGTTCAATAACGATGCGCATGCCGTCGCGATCGCTCTCGTCCCGAATGTCAGAGATCCCCTCTAGCCGTCGCTCGTTCACCATTTCGGCGATGCGTTCGATCATCCCGGCCTTATTGGTTTGGTAGGGTAGCTCGGTGATGATGATGGCTTCTCGGTCAGGGCGACCCCGGTGCTCAATGGTTTCGATGTTGGCCACGCCGCGCATGGTGACGGAACCGCGCCCAGTCAGGTAGGCATCGCGAATGCCGTTACGGCCTAGGATTTGCCCCCCGGTCGGGAAGTCAGGGCCGGGGATCAGCGCCATTAACTCGGCGGTGGTGATCTCAGGGTTGTTGATCAGGGCAATAACGCCGTCAATCAGTTCCCCAGGATTGTGGGGCGGAATGTTGGTGGCCATGCCCACGGCAATGCCGGAGGAGCCGTTGAGCAACAACTGGGGCAGGCGGGAGGGCAGCACCACTGGCTCTTGCTGAGAACCGTCAAAGTTATCGGCAAAATCAACGGTTTCTGACTCGATGTCTTGCAGCAGCGAGTCGCTAGACAGGGATTGCAGGCGGCATTCGGTGTATCGCATGGCCGCTGGCGGATCGTTGTCGATGGAGCCAAAGTTGCCATGGCCGTTGATCAGCGGCGATCGCATCGAGAAATCTTGGGCCATGCGCACCAGGGCATCGTAGACCGCCGTGTCGCCGTGGGGGTGGTATTTACCCAGCACCTCCCCAACTACACGGGCGCACTTCCGAAAGGGGCGGTCGGCGGTTAAGCCCAGTTCGTGCATGGCGTATAGAATGCGCCGATGCACTGGCTTGAGGCCATCCCTGGCATCTGGCAAGGCCCGTCCTACGATCACGCTCATGGCGTATTCAAGGTAAGAGCTCTCCATTTCATTGCGCAGATTCGTGGGGACGATACGCTCTTCTGGGGTTGCCATAGGCGAAAAAACTCCGAATTTTCAAATAACAAAGCGCTAGTCAGACCCTCGCACCGAGTGGTGCTGAATAGCGCTTTGTTAGCCTGATTTTTAAGGCTCATTGCATATTACATTTTAGCATGATTATTCAGGTTCGGGGCAGATAACGCTATGGTAGATTCAGGCCGCCATGCCCCTTGTTAGGGGGCTCTTTTCCGTCCTCACCTGGTCGCTAATTTGTAATAAGTTCATTGCCCTAAGTTAGCCGTGCACGATGCTTTTACCCTGGCCGATTTTGCCGTTATCTATCCCCCGCTTTTTTAGCCCACCATACCGGCAGTTTTCACCCTGAAAATGCTGGACGCTTAACAGCCACCGTGACCGCCCTCAAGGGTGTGCCCTGGGCCAACCACCTCGACTGGCGCGAGCCCACCCCTGTGCAGCAGCGGGATGTGGATGGGGCCATTGCCCAACGCCACAATCCTCGCTATATCGAGGCCCTACAATATCTGGCCACCGCTGGTGGTGGCCACATTGACGGCGATACGGTAGTTTCTAGCCAGAGCTATGACGTGGCTCGACTGGCGGTCAGTGCCTGGTTAGATGGCGTGGACTACGTGCTAACTACGGGCCATTCGGCCTTTGTGCTAGCTCGCCCACCGGGGCACCATGCCCTGCGCGATCGCGGCATGGGGTTTTGTCTATTTGGCAATGCGGCGATCGCGGCCCACTATGCCCTGGCACAACCCGGCATCCACCGGGTGGCCATTCTCGACTGGGATGTGCACCACGGTAACGGTACTCAAGCCCTGGTAGAGAGTAACCCCGCCGTTGCCTACTGCTCGCTCCACCAACTGCCTGGCTACCCCGGCACCGGCTACTCCACTGAAACGGGCCTGCACCACAACGTCCTCAACCTGCCCATGCCTCCGGGCAGCGCCAGCGATGACTATCACCGCCAATTTGAGGAACAGGTCATCCCCTTCCTGGCGGGATTTCACCCCGACTTGTTGATTGTCAGCGCTGGCTACGATGCCAACGCCGCCGATCCCCTGGCCAGCATTAACCTTCAGCCCCAGGACTTTGGCACGTTCACCCGCCTTTGCCTGGGCATTACTGACAAAATTTTGTTTGGCCTAGAGGGCGGCTATGACTACGACGCTCTGAGCCAGTCGGTAGTGGCCACCATTGCCGCGCGGTTGGGAGTTTGAGGGAAGGAGAATGAGGGTTGAAGGGAGCGTTGAGGGCTAGAGAGCGTTGGTATAACCCCTAGTACGCTAAGGCAGAAATAACCCACCGGTTGATTAACTTGGGAACCCTTGCGAAACCTGGAATTCCCCTTCTGTTTTCCGCTTTCTGCCTTCCGCCCTCCGCCCTCCGCCTTCCGCCCTCCGCCTTTCAGAACTAGATATCATCCAATTCCGCTGACTTAGCTAGAGTCTTGAGAAATACCTGGCGGCTGACCTCAAAATAATCCGGTTGACGGCTGAGCTTGCGGGTTTTCGATAGATCAATTAAAAGCTGTCGCAGTTCGTGGGCGACAAATCGATAGGACTCTAGCCGCTGCCGAATAATCAAATCGACTTGAGCCTGGGTATAGGTAGGTGCCTGGCAGCGCTTCGCAGATTGCGACCCTGCCCGAGTTGCTTTAATCGCCATAGTTAATGCTTTATGCTTTAGAAGTTAGAGATAGGAAACCAGTACTTAGGGCGATTAACAGGAATCTCTCATTCAGTTATTTCACACCTGGCTACCCTAATCAGGACTTTTCTACCGCTAATTTGCAATTACTTAACGTTTAAAGATTTCCGATTAAGAACGCCACGCCTCTGCGTACTCAGGGTTGAGGCATCTGAGTTTCTATCTGTTTCCAAAACTGTGCAATTTGGTGGATAGATTGCAGGTGGTAAACCGGTTTCCGCCCTTCAACTTGTTTAACATACTGCCGATATCTTGGCGTTAACCGCTGATGGCAGAGCCAAAGGGTTCGATAGCTGTTGAGGGAACTTTTTAAGATCGGGCTATTCTCTGGCCAGCCATCGGGCGGTGACAGGTAACCCGTGATGAACCGTTTGGTGACCAGCCCGAAATGAACATACAGGGGGAGATCTACATAGACCAGCGTATCGGCCTGGTGGAGACGAGGCCAGAGGGTTTCGATTGAGCCAAAGCCATCGACGATCCACCGATCGGAGGCCAGGATCTGGTCATGGGTCTGTTGGTAATCGGCCTCAGAAACTTCAATTCCCCCCGGCTGAAATTTGATCTTGTCTAGAGTGTAAAGCGGTAGCCCTGTCAGCTCAGACAATCGCTTGCTCAGGGTTGACTTACCACCGCCAGCATTACCAAACACGGCAACTTTTTGCATAGCGGCCTCTCCTAACGGTAATTTAGAATGTTCGATCAGGTATTACAAACAAGGTATTGCAAAAAACAGGCTGGTTCTGAGTTGGCTTTCATGAGAGCGTAGTATAGCTACAGGTGGAAGGATAACGGCAGAGAGCAGAAGGCAGAAGGAAAAGCCTAGTAAGCGTTGAGTCTGCCTTGCTCGGTTGTCCACATCATCCGGCTGGTTGTGATTATCTGACGAGAAGCAAAGCGATGGCTCAAACCCTGCAAAATTTACAGCAAACCCAGGGGGCAAACCTGGATGCGGCGGCTATACCCCTCACCTTTGATAATGATGCCGTGGCGCTAGCGGCGGTTGAAACTGGCTCGGCCCTGTTTGATCGCAGTCACTGGGGCCTGATTCAGCTATCCGGTGCCGAGCGCCTGCGCTTCCTCCATAATCAAACCACCAACACCTTTACCCAGCGGCAGCCTGGGGAGAGTTGCGACACGGTGTTCGTTACGTCTACAGCCAGAACTATTGATCTGACTACTGTTTACGTTACTGAGGAGGCGTTGTTAATCCTCACTTCCCCTGATCAAGACCAGCGCCTGATGGAGTGGATGGATCGCTACATTTTCCCAGCTGACCAGGTATCCCTCGCCAAACTTAGTGGCGATGTGGCCATCTTTTCTCTGGTGGGGCCAGAGAGTGGCGCTGTGCTTAAAGCATCAGGGCTAGAGGTCTCCCTGGCCCTACCCTCCGTCCAGCATCAGGTTCTGGAGTTTGAGGGCTTGCCGCTACGAGTTGCCCTGGGCAGTGGACTGTCCCAGCCAGGGTACTACCCTGCTGGTTCCGGTAGCAGGAGCGGCTCAAATTTGGCAACGGCTGACTGATGCGGGTGCGGTGCCCGCTGGGGAGAGCCTGTGGCAGCAGTTGCGGGTGCAGCAGGGCGTCCAGAGCCCGGGGCGGAGTTAACTGAAGACTACAACCCCCTCGAAGCGGGTCTTTGGCAAACCATCTCCTTTGATAAGGGGTGTTACATCGGCCAGGAAACCATCGCCCGGCTGAATACTTACCAGGGCGTTAAGCAGCAACTCTGGGGCATTCGGCTCAGTCAACCGGTTGCAGCTGGAACCCCCATCTACCTGGGCGATGATAAGGTGGGCACCCTCACCAGCGTTGTAGATACCCCCAATGGCCCGCTGGGGCTGGGCTACATCCGCACCAAGGCAGGGGGTGCGGGGCTGGGGGTCGCTGTGGGTACAGTTGCAGGCACGGTGGTGGATGTACCTTTTCTCTCACGGGGATATTTGGCCCAGACCTCGGCGTTGAATCCCCCTGCAGCCGGTTAAGCCCACAACCCTTGCCAGGCTGCCGCTCCTGTGTTTCAGGTGGGTACGCTTAAGTGGGTACGCTGATAGTCACATTTTGTAGAGCAAGGCAGTTGCCCTGACTCAGCGGCTACTCAGTGGCCAAGACTAAGGCTAAGATATGACCCGGCCCTAAATGGGGTCGGCCTTAGCCTGCTTACGTTAACGTTGCGAGATGAAAAAGCGATATCCTATGAGCCACCCCAAACGTGCATTGATTACGGGCATTACTGGTCAAGATGGGTCTTACCTGGCAGAGCTGCTGCTCGATAAAGGGTATGAAGTTCACGGTATTATCCGCCGCACCTCTACCTTTAACACCGACCGCATCGACCATATCTACGTTGATCCCCACAGCACTGAAGCCCGGTTATTCCTGCACTATGGCGACCTCACGGATGGCACTATGCTGCGGCGGATTCTAGAGCAGGTGCAGCCCCACGAGGTTTATAATTTGGGTGCCCAGTCCCATGTGCGGGTGAGCTTTGACTCGCCAGAGTACACCGTGGATGCTGTCGGCATGGGCACGCTGCGGCTACTAGAGGCCATCCGCGACTACCAGCAGCGGACGGATTTAGAAGTGCGCTTTTACCAGGCGGGCTCCTCCGAAATGTTTGGTAAGGTGCAGGAAATTCCCCAGAAGGAAACCACGCCCTTTTACCCCCGCAGCCCCTACGCCTGTGCTAAGGTGTTTGCCCACTGGCAGACCATTAACTACCGGGAATCCTACAACCTGTTTGCCTGCAATGGCATTTTGTTTAACCACGAGTCGCCACGCCGGGGCGAAACCTTTGTAACTCGCAAAATTACCCGCGCCGTGGCCCGGATTGTGGCTGGGCAGCAAAATAAGATTTACCTGGGCAACCTCGACTCCAAGCGCGACTGGGGTTATGCCAAAGACTATGTTCAAGCCATGTGGTTGATGCTTCAGCAAGACGAGCCCGACGACTACGTGGTGGCTACCAATGAAACCCACTCCATTCGGGAGTTTCTGGATATTGCCTTCAACCACGTCAACCTCGACTGGCACGACTACGTCGAATTTGACCCCCGCTACCTGCGCCCCGCCGAGGTAGACCTGCTGATTGGCGACGCTACCAAAGCCCAGCAAAAGCTGGGTTGGAGGCCCAGCGTTACCTTCGAGGAACTGGTGCACCTGATGGTTGAGGCTGATTTGGAGGCTGTAGGCATCAAGCATAGTGCTAGCAGCAACAATGGCGATGTGGCCACCATCCGCAAAGACCTGCTGCACCTATCTCCCCAGGGCTAACTTGCGGCCAAAACACCCACGGCCAAAACAATAGAGTTTATACAACGGTATTCAGTCACAAGCTGAATGCCGTTTTTACTGTGCGGGTTGGCTTTTCCGGCAATCTTTCCTTTAGTATGGGGTAGGAGAAAGCTAGACTCTGGTTTCTAGCTTCTTTGTTGCTAGTTTTAGTGTTGCGCCCTATGGCTGATGAAACCAAGCCTCAAGCTACTCCGGCTGCTGATGCAAAGGCGGCCCCTGATCCCTCAGCGGCTAAGGCTCCAGCTAAAAAAGAAAAACCACCGGCTTTAGAAGACAAGCCTTTTAGCGAATTTATTGGCCAGCACTTTCTGCCCAGTTTAGAATCGGCCCTGAAGGAAAAGGGCATGGCTGACATTCAGCTCAGCTTTAGTGAGCAGCCGCTGGGTGTATTTGGCTGGGCTGATAAGGCACCCTACTGGCAGGTCAAAGGAGCATGGGAAAACGGTGCTCGCCAGTTTACCATTGCCTTTACCAAAGACAGCATCAGCAGCCCCAAGCTGTTTTACTATGCTGACCAGGGCTCTCAACCCAGCACCATCGAGCAATTTATGGGCGACGAGCGCAAAGTTACCCTAGATTTGATGGTGCTTTACACCCTACAACGGCTCAACGGTCAAAAATGGCTGGTGCGGAACTAATCTTTGCTTAGCTAGCCCAATTTCCTAAGTCTCTAATGATTTGGAGTGGGGCAGGGCAATGGCTACCAGAAAAATAGCCAGTTGCATGGTTACAATGGCAGGGCCAGAGGGCAGGTTAAAAAACGCCGAAACCACCATGCCCAGGACGGCTCCCAGTGCTCCTAGTGCAGCTGAAAGCATGAGATAACCGGTGAAGGTACGACTTAACAACCGAGCGGCACAGGCCGGGATAACGATAAAGGCACTGATCAGTAACACTCCAACCGCCTTGATAGAAGTCCCTACCACTAGGGCTAGCAGCACAATAAAGGTTGTCCGATGGGCTGAGGCTGAAATTCCTCGGGCGATCGCTAGCGGCTCATGCAGAGTAAGGATGAATTGGTTCGCAACGTCAACCCAATAAACAGCACACACACTATCAACAGCCCACTGCTGACGAGTAAATCAGCCTGCCGCACGGCCAGGATATCTCCAAATAAAATACTGTTGATGCCGCCCTTGTACTGCCCTACAAACGTCAACAAAATTACCCCAATCGCCAGGGATGAGGAGTAGACAATATTCAGCAATGCATCCGTCCACAACTGGGTGCGTTCCAGCAGATAAATTACGCCCAGGGCAAACACTACGGCAAAGGGCAACAGTACCGACCCTGGGCTCATCCCTAGTAAAAGCCCAAGGCTGATTCCTAATAATGCCGAATGCCCCAGCGCATCACTAAAAAAAGAAAGCTGCCGCAAAATTGTAAAACTGCCCATCAAACCACCCATTAGCCCCGTCAAAACTCCGCCGATCAGAGCGCGCTGCATAAAGGGGAGCTGGAAAAGCTCAATAACACGAGTGAAATCAGAGGCCATAGGGATTTGGGGTTAATGTCGATGCCGATATTGGACAAACTCGGTGCCATAGACGGCGGCTAAATTCTCCGGTGATAGGGCGTAGTCGGGGGTGCCCTGGCAGCGAATAGAACGATTGAGACAGAGGACGCGATCGCAGTGTCGCCTTACCATATCTAGATCGTGGGAAATCTGTAGGATGGCCCAGCCCTGGTCTTGCTTAAGCTGGTAAAGAAGTTGATAAAACTCTGATTCGCCCCGCGCATCCAAGCCAGCAGGAGCCTCATCGAGAATCAGCAGGCGGCGCGGGCGCACTAGACAGTAGGCCAGCAGCGCCCGCTTCATTTCGCCACCGGAAAGGTGGCTAATGGGCTGATGACCCAGATGTACGGCATCAACCTGAGTAAGGGACTGGCGCACGGCCAATCGCCGCTGGCGGTGATCCGCCCAGGGGAGTTTTGGCCCCAAATCATCCCATCCCAAGCCAACCAAACCAATCCTTTCTCATTAACTTTTGATTAAAAAATATCTGCAAATTGTGTAACCCATGTGTAACAGAATTTCAAAAGTACACGCATCTCCATTGAAATTACATTGAATCAAAGTGCATACATTTTCCCCCATTTTTCAGCACTTGTGGACAATTTGTGTGAAAATTATGTGCACCTGTTACCCATACTATTTCAATGGAGATTCGACTAGATTCATTTTTATTTGTACACCCGATGTAACAGAAAATTTAAGATATGTACAGCTCCATTGAGATTGCGTGGAAGACTAGTGCGAATACTTTTCGGTTAAATATTTCATTCGGTGTGACATAATTTAGAAAATGATGCGTATTAGTTATGAGTAAATATACCTGGTTTGGCTAGTTCAACTTAGACTTAATTACACATGGTACACTTTGCAAGTGTTGATTGCGTTTCACACATTATTCTTTACATGAAATAATTGAATCTGCAGTTGTGATTTCACAGTTATGGTTAAATAGGACACGCTTCAAGCGTTCTTTTGTAAGGTCATTCCATCACAATTAAGGCAAGAAGCAACATCTTCCTATCTTATTTTTACATTTATGGACAGGTCAAGCTGAGCTTAAAGTTAACGTTGCTCAATGGTGTGTGTGTGTGTGTGTGTGTGTGTGTGTGTGTGTGT
>JAAUUR010000212.1 GCA_012031045.1 Leptolyngbyaceae cyanobacterium SM2_5_2 | reverse complement strand
GGTTGCCTGAGATCCCAGGGTTCTAGCGGCAGACCTCGGCGTTAGCAAAGACTAGGGCAGAACCCTGGGATCTGGCGCACCCACCTTACTCACAGGCCCGGCTTAACACCAGCCGCCCATCCGGCAACCGGTATACCCCATCCGGCTCTTGAATCATCGCCTCTGGGGCGCTGCCTGGCTCCAGATTGCGCACCACCCCGGTAGGAAACGCCGACACACTCGCCTGCCCCGGCTGGCTCGGCAACCCGCCTGCGCCGGTAATCACAAACGCCCCCAGGTCTTCGCCCTCGGTGCGGGCAATGCAGCTACCAGCGGTGAGGGCGGCGGTGTCGGTAATGGCGTCTGTAAGGGAGGTGAGGCTGTTTTCGATGAAGGTGGTGTCTGGAATAGTTATGTTGCCAGAAGCAATTCCTCCGGTCGCGTTGATATCTACACGGTTATTACCCTCAAAAGGGGCTGGACTGCCAGGGATATAGTTTTCAGCAAACACTCCATTTGTCATACTGAAATCAATATCGCCACCTCTCCCATCAGCAGCAAAGGCCAAAATATCGCTGTCGTCAAAAGCAAATACAAAACTCGCATCAAATACTATATTTCCAGCATTTTCAACACCGGTTAGCACTACGCTTGTGATATCACCGTCTCGACGTAAATCTACTTGCCTAGCTTTAAGAGCTATGGAACCACCTCCAGCATTTTGAGAGAAAGTGGAGATATCTGCATCTTCTAGTCTCAATAAACCTTCTAAATCAAGAGTGATATTCCCAGCATTGCCTGTGCCTAACTGACTGACTATACCCGAATTACTGGAATTAATTTGGCCTGAGTTAGTAATAGTTAAATCAAATGCACTAATGCTTATATCTCCCCCAATCCCAGAACCTGTTGGGGCAATTAAGCTAAACAAACCACTAGATCCAAAAGAATTAGTCCCACTGATATTTAAGTTTCCATCTAATTCAATAACAATTGATGCTGCATTGCCCTGGCCAGTAGATGCGCTTCTAATTTGAGCCCCTCCTAAAATATTCAGATTGTTGGTTAATAAAGTAATCACTCCTGCATCACCTATGCCGATGGGATCAACTTGACTAACAATTCCGCCTGGAAACCTTGGTGAAACGCCATTGAGGGTAAGCAATTCTGTCGCCGTGATTGATACTGAACCAGCATTGCCTATGCCAGACATCGCACTATTAATAAGTCCTCCATTTTCGGCCACAAAGGAGTCAGTATTTATAACAATATTGCCAGCATTACCTATTGCAATATCTGCAAAAGGCTGATTAGTTTCCCCAAAAATAGCTAATGGAGTTACATTGGTTGCAATGGTGCTAGAACCACATAATGTGCTAAATCCATTAAGGGAAACTCCAGTTGGAGCAACAATACTAATATGACCTGAATTGCCAAAACCTACTGATGTGGTTGTAATTGAGCCTCCATCAATTATTGATAGGACAGGAGAAAAGATATTAATATCACCGGAACGCCCTTGCACGCCTGGCCCTAAAAGACTTTGGATAGCTGAGAAGTCTTTGGCTATAACTATTTGATTGTCGGCATTTACCAGAATACTTCCTGCTCTGCCGCTGCCAGAACCACCATGACTTGCGGCAATTTGGGCACCATTAATAGCTGAACAGATCCAGAGAAAACATTAATATTTCCAGAATCCCCCTGGCCACCTGATGAGACAACGCTAAAAAGCCCAGAACCCAATCCTGATATTTGCAAGGTATTATTCAAATCAATATCGATATTTCCGGCATTGCCATTGCCTTCAATGCTTGTTCGTATAGCACCATCTAAAATCTGTGATGTGCTTTGGCCATCAATTCGCAAATTCTCTGCTTGGATTCGAATATTTCCAGAATCACCAATTCCCCCCGATTCTACAGTAGTAGAAATTTGACTGGGAAACCCATTTCTAGTACCGCCAATTTTTATATCCTCCATAACATTGATTTGAATTTCCCCTGAGTTACCTTGCGCTGGCAATAATTGATTCCCTAGAGGATCTGTTCCTTCTCCTGAAATTAGTGACTGAATTTGTGAGCCACTGCTTATTTCTAATGATCCAGTTTCAATAAAAATTCCAGCCCCATTTCCGGTAGAGCCTTGTTCAACATTGCTAGAAATCGTAGCATTATTTTGCAGAACCAAAGATTCATTAACTTGAATTTCAATTATTCCAGAGTCACCTTTATTGACAGTGCTTGCAGAAATAGTTCCATTGTCAATCAGCAAAGAACTGGCTTGTAGCATAATGTTGCCACTACCTCGTGCTGTATCAGACAAAAACTCACCGAAACTGATACCGCTATCGCTTCGCAATCCGCTTTGGATGCCTATAAACTGGGCAGAATTATTGGATGCAATAGTTATATCTCCTGCTTCAACTCCTCCTGAAGTAGAAGTTGAGATCAGAGAGCTTTCAGCCACTACGGAATCCGCGCTAAAGTTTATATTTCCACCTTTATCACTTCCTGCGACTAGGCCAACAGAAGTACTATTTGCAACCACTCTAGTATTTTCAAGAGAAATTCTATTGCCACTAGCTAGATTAATTGAGCCACCAAGCAAACCAGTTGATTGCAGGGATAAATTAGGTTCTAACACGTTAGGAGTGCTTAATTCTATGTTCTCGTTTGCAATCAATCTTATATTTCCAGCATTGCCAGGACTTAAAGCTGTTCCACTAGCTCCTGATGAAGTTGTAATTATTCCATCAATGCGAATACTACCTCTTGCATCAATATAAACATTCCCTCCGTCGCCTAAAGATGATGCAGAGTTGATTGTTGCCCCTTGAATAAAGTTTTGGTTCTCTGTTATTTGAATATTTCCATCAGGTAGCAATAAATTAGGCTGATATTGATTTGTAATTAATACCTTGCCACCAAGAGAGTTAATGCCATCTGCCGTAAAAGTTATTTCTCCTAAGTTGATGTTAGAGCTAGTCGGTGTACTTGTTAGGGAGGGTATGCCTAAATCTGGGAACTGAGTAAAGATAAATCCAGTGCCGATTGCTCCTTCTCCAACCAGTAAGGATGAATCAATACCTGCTCGAATATCAACAGTTGGCTCGGTAGCACCTCTAATCGCTACAACGGTTCCATCTGAGAGAATTACATCCTCTGAAAAACCCAGCTATGGTATCTGCTCCAGTTACTTGGATGAAGGACGGAATATTAACTTCACCACCGGCAAAAATATGAAGAGAAGCGCCTAGAAATGCATCAAAACTAACATCGCCTCGCGCAAAAATAATAGGATCATTTGGGCTGTAGAGACTTCCAAGGTCATCCTTTAAGGTTTCAACACGAAATTCACCTAAACTCCAGTAATGGGCATCACCCCCTACCGGATTTTCAGACCGCAGCACCATATCCCCATAGCTATACAACCCACTATCAGCGTGGCTCAAGGCCACAATATCCACCCCCTCATTCCCCTGCACCAGCAAGTCGCCCCCCGCAAACCCCACAAACGGCGTGTCTACCGCATCGCGAATTTGCACCGTATTCCCTAGCAGTGTCAGATCACCCCCCGCCGCTACCTGGCCTTGCAAATCCAGGGTATTTGCGGCCAGGGTCAGGTTTTCCTGGGCGGCCAGTTGTCCCCGGTTCTGGATATCGCCAGAAGCCTCCGTCAGGTAAGTGCTGATCATCGCGCTGGTCAATATGCAGCAAACTGCTCCGCTCTGGGGCCGTGGCGCTGTAAACGCCATCCCCCAACGGTATCGCCTCGGCGGTGCTGCCGTAGAACGAGCCCTGAATATCCAGGGTGGCATTTTCGCCAAACACCAGGCCATTGGGGTTGATCAAAAACAAATCCGCCGCCCCATCCACCCCCAGCGTGCCAAAGATGTTGGAGGAGTTGCCCCCGGTCACCCGGCTGAGAATCGACTCAATCCCCGCCGGGTTAGCAAAATACACCCGCTGCCCCAGGTCGACATTAAACTCCAAAAAACTATGGAACAGGTTGCTGCCGCGAACCGCGCCGCCCTCGATGAGCTCCGTCACGCCGCTGGGCAACGCTACCCCAGGGGTAATTAGCGAGGCTTCGGGGCCAAGGGTGGCATCGGGCGTAATTTGCGCCTGGGCCATTGGGGCCACTACCAAGGGCAACCACGGGCCAAGCAGCCCAGCTAAATACCAGGAGCGAGAAAGCTGCATAGAGATTACGGGGAAAGGGGGCAATACTGGCAAAACGCTACCATGTTTACCCACAGACCACTGGGTTTCTGGGCACAAACTTTAGTTTCGTTTATGCCCTAAGCCTTTGACGATGGGTCAATGACTTTTGGGCCTAAACCCACCTACCCCTGCCCCCCAGGAGGGGATAGCGTTATCCCCAGTCAATGCCGAGATTATGGCGGGTTCAAATCGGTTGCACAAACCAGTCATCTTATTCACCCAAAACGGCCATGGGGTTGCCCTAAACTACCCTTGAGCCCCTGCCCGGCTTCGGTTTAGCCTAACGTTAGGGTACAGAACCCATGTCATCTATTCCGCTACCGAGACGATTTTGCCCATGAAGCGCCTTGCCAAACGTCAGCCGAGATCGCCCGTTAAAGAGCTTCCCTGGCGACAACTGCTGCCAGGGGCCGTGGTGTTGGGCCTGATTGTGGCGGCACGGCTGCTAGGGTTGCTCCAGGGGCTCGAATGGAAAATGCTAGATACTTTGCTGCGCTGGCGACCGGCGGAAGCCATCGATGAGCGCATCTTAATCGTCGGGGTAACCGAAGACGATATCCAGCAGGCGGGCACCTACCCTATCCCAGACCAGGTGCTGGCCGATCTGTTGGTGACCCTAGAGGCCGCTAACCCTAGAGCGGTGGGCATCGACATCTACCGAGATCAGCCCGTAGAACCAGGCCACGCCAATCTGGTCACCGTGTTGGCCACGCAGCCCCACGTCATCTGGGCAGAAAAAATCCTCAACGAGCCACCAATTCTGCCGCCCCCTGCACTGCCTCCGGAGCAGGCGGGGTTTGTTGATGTGCCAATCGATGGGGATGGCTTTGTGCGCCGCTTGCTGCTGGGGGCCGACGGCCCAGCGGGAGACTTCAAATTTTCCCTATCCATGCTGCTGGCCGAACTCTACCTGGCCGAGGCAGGGTTGTTTTTAGAAAATGGTCGGCGCGACCCGGCGGCCATGCGCTTTGGCGATACAGAATTTACCCTCATTACCCCGAATACCGGGGGCTACGTCAAGGGCGATGTGGGCGACCACCAAATTTTGCTTAACGTTCGCAGTGGTGCAACGCCCTTTCGTCAGGTATCCCTGGCTGAGATTTTAGCCGGTACCGTTGACCCCGCCTGGATTGAGGATGCGATCGTGCTGGTAGGGATGACGGCTCCGAGCGTCAAAGATATCGTGAACTCAGGGGCGATCGCCTCAGACAATCCGGGCCTGATTTACGGGGTCGAAATTCACGCCCATGCCACCAGTCAACTAATCAGCGCCGTCCTGGACAATCGCCCCCTGCTGCGCGCCTGGCCCAACTGGGTGGACTATCTTTGGATCCTGCTCTGGGGTGGAGCCGGGATAATGTTGATTCGCTGGGTGTCATCCCCCGCCTGGTACCTGTTGGGGCTGGGGCTGGGCGGGTTGGGGTTGGTGGGCGTGAGCTACGGGCTGCTGGTACTAGGGGGCTGGTGGGTGCCGCTGGTACCGGCGCTGCTGGCCTTTACGGTCAACGGGCTGGTGCTGTCGGGGTTTTATTTGTACGACCAGGCGCTGCGATCTCGCCTTGAAGAACGCCAGCGGGTGATTGAGCAGACCTACAACGCCATTCACAATGGCCCCCTGCAAACCCTGGCCCTGCTGCTGCGCGACTCTGGCGAGACATTGAGTTGGGCTGAGGCACTCCCCAAGCTGAGTGAGATGGATCAAGACCTACGCAACATCTACGAGAGTCTTCTGCACAGTGCTCAATTACCCGGACAACAGGGCCAGGTATCGCCTGACGGAGCTGCCGATGCAGACTATCCTCTCTACGAAAAGCTCTACGAAATTTATACCGAAACCCTTCAGCGCGACTTTCCAGGATTTAAATCCCTTAGTGCCAACCTCGTCAACTTTGAGCCCCTCAAGGCAGACGACCTATCCCCGGATGATCAGCAGGCGCTCTGCCATTTTTTAGAAGAAGCCCTGTGCAATATAGGCAAGCACGCTGTCCACGCTACCCGCCTGACGGTCACCTGCATGGCGACCGAAGCAGAGAATCTGATTCAGGTCAAAGACAATGGCCAGGGACCGACTCATGGTTCGCCTAACTACGGTTCCGGTGGACGCGGCACCCGCCAAGCCAAACAAATTGCCCAGCGATTGGGCGGCAGCTTTCAGCGGGTCTCTACAGAATCCGGCACCTGCTGCGAACTGCGGTGGCCGATACAGCAACCCACCGGGCGTTGGCTGGGCTGACTGCAAAGTTCTAGACAGAGCGCTTATTACTCAGGTTAGGATGCCCTGGCCAGCAGTCCTGGGGCGATCTCAATACCCAGCTTGCGGCGTTGTGGCTATGGCTTACCAGTTTTGTCCGCAACGAGAGAATTGGCCTGTGCTCAGCGCCAGCCTTTGCCTAAAACTGCAGCCTGGATTGCGCTTAAAAGCGGGCAAATCGGCTGAAAAATCTACTGCTTGAGAGAGTTGAGCGCTTTACTCTAAAGGAGTCTTCTGACAGGGGCTACTCTAGCTATTTACACCCTCAATCTCCGCCTCAGGTACTGCTGGCCCTAAGGCATGTGGCGTTCAGACACGCTACCTTCGCCAAGTCCGGGTAAGCACAAGACTTAAATTTTCGGTAAATCGCCAGGTTCATCTGTAGAACAGACTTAAACTAACCGAGGAGCACAGCAATGAAGCAATTTTCAGGAATGCGCAAATTACCTCTGACAATCACCGGGCTTGCCACTGGTAGCCTCATCTACCTCTTGCTAGCCTCACATCAACCCAGTTGGGGCCATGTTGCCCCTGACAGCCTTGGCCATGACCCTGGCCAACGGTTAGCTCAGGCATCAAGACGCCGCAACTATGTTCCCCCGGCTCGCTCAACCGCCCCCCGCCGAGCCACTAGCCTCGGTACCCGTGGTGGCTTATGTGAAAGCAGTAGTACAGCGAATCAAGAGCCAATATTGCCCTCAGCCCGTTTCTCTGTTATGACCGTAGCGCCGCAGACCCATATCGGGCAAACCGCTTCTACTCGGCCTACGCTAACCTGGTACATCGCTGAAGATAACCCCTACCCGGTTGAACTTCAGCTCTATCGATACACCTCTAGCGATCCTACGGATAGCCAACTGGAGCGGGTTGAATTCTTCGATGTGGGCCTCAGTCAGCCTGGGTGGATGACCTTCACCCTGCCAACCTCTCTACCGCCACTCAATGTTGGAGAAACGTACCGCTGGAAGGTCATTGTCAAGTGCAGCGAGAGCCAACCCTCTAGAAACAAAATTGATGAAGCCGATTTACAAGTTGTCCCTTCGCCTCCCGGAATGGGCACGACTGGAGAGCCCGTGCAGCAGGCAGAGCAGTACGGGGCGGCTGGGCTCTGGTACGATGCGATCGCGGCTCTCTCTCACACTCCAGTCTCCCCGGCTGCTGCCGCCTGCCGCAACGAGTTAGTCGGCGACCTAGCCGAATTAGCGGCCCAAGAAGCTAAAGACCCCAACGATGTGTTTTCGCTATTGAGCGATCGGCTCCGTTACATCGCAAACTCGGACTAAAGGGAGCTTAACTAAGCGAAAGTGGTACGAGAGCAAGGTTTTGGCGGGGGCTTGACTGAATTAATCGCCGATTTCCACACTCTGGTTTTTAATCCAGCTAGGATTTTTAGCGCAAGCAATGGGCCTCTATCAGCAGTCCTTGACGCTAACTGAGATGATCGGCAATGTCAAAGGCCAGGCGGCCACTCTGGCGATGATGGCGAGTCTGGTGGGGCAGCAGGGGGAGATTGAACGGGCGATTCGGCTTAATCTACAGGCGGCGGCTAGCCTGGCGGCAATTACAGCCTACGGCGATTTGGCCACGGTGCTTAAAACCTGGGTGGCCTGGAATCGCCCCAGCACACGGCTTACCGGGCGCAGGCCGTGTGGCTATCGCTACGGGTAGATACTTCGTTAGATAGCCTGATTTCACGGCTGTCTGCGCTGTTTAACTAGGTACCCCACGGCGATGCCCTGGAGCCGTTGCTGGCCCAGGCGGCCTGCTTTTATTGTGCACCAGGGCCAGGGCACCCCCAGCCAAGCCAACTGCAAGAGCGCAGCTTTAAGCTGCTGTCTGCCGCCGCCAGCAGTCGCAGCGTTACCGATAGCGAAGGACTACAAAAACCTGGATTGCCCATGAGCAGCTTAACGACCCGGCGGTGTTTATGCCCCGCCTGCTCACCCATCTCGAAGCCTTAATGGGGGATAGCTGGGTGTTTGATCGCTCAAAGCTATAGGGTTGGCAATGCTCACCTTCAACCCTGGCCACCCCACAGCCAGATCTCCGAGGTCTTGAAGACCTCGGAGATCTGGCTGCAAACATTTCAGATCCCCGGTTTTTTGGAAAAACCGGGGGATCTATTGAAGGTCGATGGGTACGGGCTTTGCCATTTGCCTATCCTACGAAGTTTTACATTTAATTTCGCCTTCCTACTTATCAACGTAAAGCGGGACAGTCTTCGGTCACAGAATTTAGGAGCTAGAAGCTAGGAGTATTGCTGTCACTACCTTCTAGCTCCTAGCTCCTGAATTCTCCGCTCCGCTACCGTCGCGGCTTGTGCAGATACCCCAAAATCCACAATTGCGGCTAACCCGCCGCATTAGCCGAATCGGTAGTGCTAAACAGGTAAGGACGCATTGTAGTGGTGAACGAAGAGCCAAATTGCCCCAATATGGTTCTCTAACTTCTTCGAGAACGATAATGTTTTCCTGACTAAACGCGATACTCGCTGGCGCAA
>JAAUUR010000211.1 GCA_012031045.1 Leptolyngbyaceae cyanobacterium SM2_5_2 | reverse complement strand
GACGATCCATGCCGACCGCGGCGGTATTGCTGGAGCCAGATCCAGAGATAGCAACGCTATCGTTGCCACTACCCGTGCTAACTGAGGACTGCCAGAGACCATAGCCCGTGCCCGCTCCCTGGCCCAGACCAGCGCCAGTACCGGCGATGGATAGAAAGTCGTCGTCATCCCCCGTTGCGATGGCGGCCTGAAACGCTCCATAGCCTGTACTTAAGCCATAGCCATAGCCATAGCCGGTAATGGTCACATCATCGTTACCGTGGTCTGTGTCCAGGAAGGCTTGGAAGAGGCCATAGCCCGTTGTGGTGCCAGGGTCAGTATCATTACCGTTGTAAGCACGGCCCGAAATCCCTACGGTATCCCGCCCAGAGCCACTCAAGATGGCGGCCTGTTTGACGGCAACGGCAACGGCATGAGCCCCTGTTGCCGAAGCTTGGAAGGAGATCTGATCGTCATCATGCCCTGTGTCCACAAAGACGTTTGCTCCCCCAGTGGCTTCTACCGTGGTACCTGGGACGGTGGCGGTAACGGTGGCAGTGCCCTCAACGGCATCGTTGCCCTCGAAGGTACGAATTGACGCATTCATCATGGCCACACCAAACAGGTCGGTGGCTCCTGTAAAATCTACTGCGCCAGTGAAGCGATCATCCAGGGGAGTGCCTTCAAGTGTGCCGGTAAGCTGACTCATTGCGTGTGCCCCAAAGCTATTTAGAAAGACCTGTTTAGATGGTCGCCACGGTCGCCTGCCAGCGTCGATAGATCTATGGAGGATTTATCCAAGCTTGATGGATGGTTTCAAATTTTACAAAACGTCCTGGTGGGTTTCTGGGGTTTCTGGCGAGGATTGTGGCTCACGTAGCCGACAAGACGAGTTAGCCAGGTAGAATAAGACGGTTGTATTCAGCTGCAAGGCCTTGATTGAACGCTACACTTTGCCCGAAATGGGCGACCTCTGGACCGATAATTACAAATTCAAAACCTGGTTACGGGTTGAGATTGCCGTCTGCGAAGCCCAGGCTGAGCTTGGCTACATTCCCCCAGAGGCGGTAGAAGAGATCAAAGCCAAGGCCAACTTTGACCCCAAGCGCATCCTTGAAATTGAGGCAGAGGTCAACCACGATGTGATTGCCTTTCTCACCAACGTCAACGAGTATGTGGGAGATGCCGGGCGCTACATCCACCTGGGCATGACCAGTTCTGACATGCTGGATACCGCCCTCTCCCTACAACTGGTGGACAGTTTGCAGGTGATTTTGATCCACATTGAGAACCTGATTCAAGCCATCCGCTACAAGGCCCAGGAACATCGAACTACCGTGATGATTGGCCGCTCCCACGGCATTCACGCCGAGCCCATTACCTTTGGCTTTAAGCTGGCGGGCTGGCTAGCGGAGATGCTGCGCCACCGGGAGCGCCTCACCCGTTTACAAGACACCATAGCGGTGGGCAAAATTTCCGGTGCGGTGGGCACCTACGCTAATATTGACCCACAAATTGAAGCCCTGGCCTGTCAAAACCTGGGGCTCAGACCCGATGCCGCCTCCACCCAGGTGATCTCCCGCGACATTCACGCCGAGTTTATGAACGCTCTGGCGCTGTTGGGGGCCTCCATTGAGCGGTTTGCAGTGGAAATTCGCAACCTGCAACGCACCGATGTGCTGGAGGTAGAGGAGTTTTTCTCGAAAAAGCAGAAAGGTTCCTCGGCTATGCCCCACAAGCGCAACCCCATCCGCTCAGAACGGTTGACTGGCATGGCTCGGCTGCTGCGGGGCCATGCCGTGGCGGCGTTGGAGAACGTGGCCCTCTGGCATGAGCGGGATATTTCCCACAGTTCCGTTGAGCGGGTGGCCCTACCCGATAGCTGCATCCTCACCCACTTTATGCTGGTAGAAACCACCGGGTTGATTAAAAACCTGCTGGTTTATCCCGAAAACATGGCCCGCAATATGAACATCTACGGCGGCGTGGTGTTTAGCCAGGGGGTGTTGCTGGCCCTGGTGGCAAAGGGTCTCTCCCGCGAAGAGTCCTACGCTATTGTTCAATCCTGCGCCCACACCGCCTGGAACCAGGAGGAGGGAAACTTCCGTGATTTGATTGCCACCGATGAACGGGTCACGGCTCACCTTTCCCCAGCCGAGATTGACGCCTGCTTTGACCCCAACCGCCACCTGCGTAACCTGGATCAGGTCTATCAGCGGTTGGGGATTTAACAACTGAGCAATGCGCTGAAAAACCAAGTCAATCTTGCTAAGAAATAGTTCGGCACTGGCTAAGCTACTCTGAACCGCAAGATAATCGGCAATAGCTTCAACATCCTGGCTAGCGCGAGGAGTAATACGACAGGCTCGGCTCATTGGTCACCATAGCGCGCCCGAAGTCGCTGACGGATAGCAGTGATTTCAGTAGAGGCATCTAAGAGTTGACCATGCTCTGCTTCAATAGCCCCTAGCTGTACTTCACGACGTAGTTCCTCAAGCCTTCCACCATACAAGTGATCTAGCTCAGCTAACGTTTGTAAGCCAGCCAATAGCATCTCATCTAAAGAGGTATATTTGCCGCTGGCAATTTGACTATCAGCAAACTGCTGAAGTTCTGGGGGAAGTGATAAAGCCATTACAGAAATCGTTCTACCAACTTATGTAGCGACCAGTTTAGCGCACTGACTCAGCAAACTATGGGCATTGCCCCCTGGCTACTTATCTAGATTTGAGCGCTGGCAAATAGCTCCGCAGCCGTTAGGGTTAAGGCTGGAAACTGAGGCGACTGGATAGCTTGCTTGCTGGCCTTGGAATGAGCCTACTTCGGCAAAGCCGTCAGCGGCCATAGCTAATCCCAGAACTGTCTGCGTTTCAGGATTGACAATCCAGTATTCTGGGATACCCAGATCCTGATATTGAAGGCGTTTAGCGACGTAGTCCCGTTCTCGCTGAAATTCTCCAGGGCTGACGATTTCTACCACCAGCAGCGGCGGGGGCATAGTCAGCCGAATGGTGTTGCGGTGGCTTAAAAGCTGAATATGCTCTTCTCGAAGAATAGTGAGGTCAGGGAAGCGATTTTTCGGCTCACCTCTGACCTCAAGTTCTAAGCCGTGGGGTCTAACCCGCCGATGCCCTACCAGCGCTACAAAGTGAACCAGCAGAAAAACTGCGAGGCTGGTGTTAAACCCGGACTCTGGAGGCACAGCAATGAGTTCTCCATTAAATAATTCGTAGAGGCAATCTGTGCCGTCATCATAGGCCAGGTACTCATCAAAGCTACTAAATTTAGGCTTCGCTTGCACCATACCCTCGTGTCGAACCTATCTTTGGGATGCGTCAGACCGCTAACGCTCACTCTTATTGTAAGGTTTAGTACTTGATGCGATCGTTATCTGACTTGTTTGGAGCGGCGTGCTTCACTACAAAGTCGATGATTTTGCCGCCTACGTCAATGTCGGTGGCTTTTTCGATGCCTTCTAGCCCTGGGGAAGAGTTGACCTCCATCACCACCGGGCCGTGGTTAGAGCGCAGCAAATCAACCCCCGCCACGCGCAGACCCATGGCCTTAGCGGCGCGAATGGCGGTGCTGCGCTCCTCTGGAGTAAGGCGCACTTTGGTGGCCGAGCCGCCCCGGTGCAGATTGGAGCGAAATTCTCCCGGTGCTCCCTGGCGCTTCATCGCCGCCACCACCTTATCGCCAATCACAAAGCAGCGAATGTCCATCCCCCCGGCTTCTTTAATGAACTCCTGCACCAGAATGTTGGCATCCAACCCGCGAAAGGCTTCAATCACAGACTTGGCAGCCTGTTGGGTTTCGGCCAGCACCACGCCGATGCCCTGGGTGCCCTCCAGTAGCTTAATCACCAGGGGCGCACCGCCGACGATATCCACCAGGCCGTCGATGTCTTTGGTGGAGTGAGCAAAGCCGGTAACGGGTAGACCAATGCCCCGGCGAGCCATGATCTGGAGAGATCGCAGCTTATCCCGCGATCTCGAAATGGCCATCGAGGTATTCGCGGTAAACACGCCCATAATCTCGAACTGGCGGACGACCGCCGTGCCGTAGAAGGTATTCGAGGCACCAATGCGGGGAATCACGGCATCTACCTGTTCTAGGGGCTGGCCCTGATACATGACCTGGGGTTTGTGGGAGGTGATGTTCATGTAGCACCGCATGTGGTCAATCACCTGCATGGTGTGACCCCGTAGTTCCCCAGCCTCCTTTAACCGCCGGGTTGAGTAGAGCGTTGAATCCCTGGACAAAATCGCAATTTTCATAGAAGCCTTAGGGGCAATAAGGGCGGATTAGGAGAGCTAGGGAGCTAGGGTTGGGCATAGGCCAAATTATCTTCAGGCAAGGGTTGCAGGTAGGAGTGGCCAGGGTCAACCCAGTAGCGGCGGCGCACCCCCTGGCGACCCAACAACATCCGAAACCCCATCTGGTCTCGGTTGGTGAGCGTGAGTTCAATGGCCCAGAGTTGGGAACCAACCTGCACAGTGGTTTCAATTACTGGGCGCAGTTCCTCGTGTCCTCCGGAGTTTCGTACCATACGCTCCTCCAGTAGAACAGCCTCAGCCGTGACAATGTAGCGGTCGTTTCGCTGAATGGGGTGAGCCTGGAATCGCACCATAGCCACACCGTCGCGATTAAACCGCTCTAACTCAAAGGCATGGAGCGCCGAGGAGCGAGCCCCCGTGTCAACCTTGGCCTTGATGGCGTGAACTCCCAGTTCTGGTAGCGCTACCACTCGCGCCAACCAATAATCCCATAGGATGTAGCAGCAGCGGAACCCATAAATCTCCTAAACATTGTCAGCAGCAATTGCGGTTCTATCCTATCGGCTACCGGGTCAGTAGAACGATAGTTAAGGGAGAGGAAAAATTTGGTTTTCGTTTTGGTTTTCGCTTGGTTTATGGCTGTAGGTCAGCCTGAAGCTGATGCTGTTCCCATAGGTGGCGGTAGAGGCCGCCCTGGCGCAGTAGCTCAGTGTGGGTACCGGTTTGGACAATGCGGCCTTGATCCATCACAAAGATGCGATCGGCGGTGGCCGCCGCAGACATTTGGTGAGAAATAAACAGCACGGTTTTTTGGCGAGTGCCTTCGGAGAGAGCGTTAAGGATGGCCGTGGCGGTGCGGTTATCGACGCTGGACAGAGCATCGTCAAGCACCAAGATGGGCGCATCGACCACCAGGGCACGGGCCAGAGCTGTGCGCTGCCGCTGCCCACCAGATAACGTAATGCCCCGTTCCCCCACAATGGTGTCATACCGCTGCGGGAAGTTTTGAATTTCAGCATCCATCTGGGCTTGTTTGGCCGCGTACTGCACTTCGGGAAACTCCATCGGAGGCACGCCGTAGCGAATGTTGTTTTGAATGCTGGTACTGAACAAAAAGCTGTCCTGAGGCACGTAGGCAATCGCCCGCCGCAGATCGTGGAGCGGTAGATGGTTGACATCATAGCCATCCAGCCGCAGGTGGCCGGGTTCTACCTCCAGCAGGCGGGGTAGGGCGTTGGCCAGGGTAGATTTGCCCGCGCCAATCGGCCCGACGATGGCAATACGCTCTCCAGGGGTAATGGTAAAACTGACCCGGTCAAGGGCTGGGGTGGCGCTGCCAGGGTAGGTATAGCTAAGGTCGTGGGCTTCTAGCTGGCCCTGTACCTGCTCCAGGGGCAGGGGGTGCAGCGGAGGACTATCCTGAATTTGAGGCTCAGCGGTGAGAATGGCTTCTACCCGGTCGATACTGACTTCGCCCCGCTGGTAGGCCGTAATGGTAAAGCCCAGCAGCGCGGTGGGAAAGACCAGCCGCTCCACGTAGAGTAACAGGGCCACAAAACTGCCCACGGTAATGAAGCCTTCGGCAATTGCCCCGGCCCCGGTGGCCAGAATCACCAGCAGACTAATGCTGGCCAGGCCACCCAGCAGCGGAAACAGGGTGGTGCGCGTTCTAGCCAGGGTCAGGTTGGCGTTGAGCAGGTTTTGGTTAAGCTGCCGAAAGGCCCGCCGCTCGTTATCTTCCTGGGCGTAGATTTTGATCAGCGCAATGCCGCTCATGTCTTCCTGGATCAGGTCACTCAGGCGGGAGATGCGCTCCTGTACCTCAAGCTGCTGCTGGCGCAGGCGATCGCTAAACAACTGCACCAGCACCAGCATCAGCGGATAGATAGCCAGGGAAATCAGCGTCAGCCGCACGTTAATCGATAGCATCACCGGCACTGTTAGGGCGTAGGCAAAAACCGTGTTAGCCAAACTGAGGATGGCAAAACCAAGCAACCGCCGAATATTATCCACATCGCTGGTGGCACGGCTGATCAGTTCCCCAGCGGTGTTGCGGCTAAAGTAGGCCGGTTCCA
The DNA here is from genome assembly GCA_012031045.1 of Leptolyngbyaceae cyanobacterium SM2_5_2. GTDB lineage: Bacteria > Cyanobacteriota > Cyanobacteriia > Phormidesmidales > Phormidesmidaceae > Nodosilinea. Next base: position 2,641 of record JAAUUR010000211.1, on the reverse strand, counting down.
TACCCAGCAGGTGCTCAAAGATGCGCTGCTTAAGGTCAAACTCTACCTGGCGACCCACGCCAAACAGCATAATCCGCGACACCATGCGGATCCCCCACATCACAGAGGCCAGCAGCAGCACCATCAGGGCGTAGTAAACCACCCGACCATAGCTAAACGTTACCTGGAGCTCGTCAATGCCATCGCGGATCAACAGCGGTATCCACACGCCTACAAGGTTAACCACAAACAGCGACCCTACTCCCACCGCCGCCTTAGGCCAGTGAGGGCCGAGGTAGGTGCCTAATTTTTGGAGCTGAGATCGTGCCATAGATGTTGCTCTGCCCTAGCTGCTTCCTCATCCTAGACGAAACCGGCAGTACGGAGGAGGGAAGGCAGAGGGTGGAAGATAACAGAGGGTGGCCTCCACACTCCAAAACCGATGATGCCAGAAAGATGACGGAGGGCAGAGGAGGGCAATCGCCAATCCAAAATCCAAAATCGGCATTACTGCAACGTCTCAACCACCTCTTCCCACTGCATGCTGAAGGGCGGCAGCCAGCCCCGCAGGTAGTAGTAAATCGACGACAATAGCTCCTGCCAGTAGCGGGTAGTTAGCCGTAGCGCTCCCACATTAGGGACTAAATCAGCCAGGCGAGCCAAACTATCGGCATCGTTGGGGCGCGGCGCTCCGTAGAGCTCGGTGGGCCAGGCCACCACCTGGAGCCCTTCGCTTTCAAAGGCCAGGGCGGCGCGGCGCATGGTCAAGGCCGGGGCTACTAGAATGACCCGATTAGCGTCACGGTTGTTTTGGCCAGCTTCGCGGCGGGCCTGGCGCTCCTGAGGGGTGAACAGCCCCTGAGATGCTAGAAAACTAGCCTGGTCTTCTACAACGCCACGAATATCTGCGCCGTTTCTGGTAATTCGAATCGTCTCGGCAGGAATGCCCCGATTCACCAACCGCTGCCGAATCGACTCATCGAGCTGCTGCCCTGCCTCACTGTTACCATCCAGTGCTCCGGCGGATACGGTAACAAAGGGCCGAGCTAGACTGACCCGGTTATAGACATCAGCTGCACTATTTAACCGCGACACCAAAACCGGATCAAGCGGCACGTCAGAATCGATTTGGCTGGGGAGGGAGTTAGCTAAGCGGTAGGCATCGGCATTTTCACCAATAATTACCATCGCCCTAGCCCGGTCTACCGGCACGGCATCAACAGAAGGGCAAATATCGCTACACAGCAGGCGTTGGTTGTCGTAGGCCCGCTGTACGGCCTGCTCCGACTGTATGGCTAGACCTCGCGCTACCAGAGGGATGCTACTGACCAGTAAAATTAGCAGAGCAGCCACCACGAAGCGACCATTGACCTTTTTGACACCCGCACCTAAGGCTAATGCCAAGAAGGTTATGACTGCTCCCAAGGGCGTTAGCGGAAAGGAGAGGAACTGCCAGAACGTCCCAATCGTTCGGTCGTTAGGGGCCAAAAATGAGGCCGCTACCAAGCCCAAAATGATGAAACCCCCAAACCAAGTTAGAAAATTTGTAGGAATAAATTTCTTAACCACCCACCAGAGAAAATAGCCAATGGCTAACCAGAGTAGGAGTCGGGTGAGCAAATTTAAGATATCCATGCCCAGGTGTCTCGAATTGGGGGATTAGGGTTTAATCAGGCGATTAGTCAGGTAATTAGTCAGGTAGGGGGACGATGATCAGGACGCAGAGTTACCCAGAGGGCTAGCCTCTGCCGTTGCCTTCCTGATGATATAAACGATCTGCCGTTTTGAATCGCTAAAAATTGAGTCCTGATTGGAGAAATTGCAAGAAATGTAGAAAAGAGAACGCTGGCGTATCAGCCCCAAGCGCAATTTCCTAGGGGGCGGTTAGGAGCACCGCCTTCTGGCTCCTGGCTCCTGAATTCCCCATCCCGCCTATCCTGGCTGACGCTGACACCCGAATGGAGCTTACGGCGGATCGCCAAGCAGGCTAAGTTGCTGGATGTTCGGGTCTATCGTGGCTGTTTTGGCCTGGCGGCGGCGGGATCTGGCGGGCAGGATGTTGACATGGGCCACAAACCAGGTACGCAGGAGTTTGGCCTCTTGAGTCCCAAGCTGCTCTAGGGCCAGTGGTGGTGGAAACATCTCAGTCTGAAGCTGGTTAGCCCAGGCTACTTCACCACCGTAGAGATCGGTACCAAAGGGGGTGAGATCCTCCGGTAGGGCGGCCAGGTAGGGAAGCAGGTTAGCGGTGTTGAGGAATTTACCCCGTTGCGCCTCTAGCTGCTTGACCCGGTGCTGGCGAGCCGCTTTGTAGTTGAGCATGGGTGCCGGATAGTTGGTCATCGGCGGTGGCTGGCCCAGCTGCTCCGGCGGCAGATCGGCCAGTTCTGGTACCCAGCGTTTGATGAACCGCCCATCGGGGTCGCAGCGGTCTACGGCGACCTGGCCAGGGTTGTAGATGCGAGTCCAGGTTTTATCCAGGCAGTGGGTCACGCCGGACTGCATGGCCCACTGGTAATGGTCGATGGGGCAGTCGCCATCAATCAAATGGCGCATAAAGTGCAGGGCTCCGTAGCGCCAGTCGATGCCAACCAGGTTGCTGAGAAAACTGGCGTAAATGGCGCGGCTGCGGAAATTGAGCGCCATGTAGCCACCGGTCGGC
>JAAUUR010000210.1 GCA_012031045.1 Leptolyngbyaceae cyanobacterium SM2_5_2 | reverse complement strand
CTGATTGTGGTTGAACATGATGAAGAAACCATCCGAACAGCAGATCACCTAGTGGATATTGGTCCGGGTGCCGGTCTGAACGGGGGGACGGATTGTTGCCCAAGGGAATCTGGAAACGCTGCTCCAGGCTGAAGACTCCTTGACGGGTGCTTATCTATCGGGGCGACAGGCGATCGGTACGCCAGACACTCGGCGGGTTGGCAATGGCAAGTCCCTAATCTTGCGGGATGCCCACCGCAACAACCTTAAACATCTAGATGTGGAAATTCCCCTAGGCAAGCTGGTTTGCGTCACTGGCGTTTCAGGATCAGGCAAGTCCACGCTGGTAAATGAGCTGCTACACCCGGCTCTCCAGCACCACTTTGGTAGCAAGGTGCCCTTCCCCAAACGCCTCGATAAACTGGATGGGTTGAAGGCGCTGGATAAGGTGATTGTTATTGACCAGTCCCCCATTGGCCGTACGCCACGCTCTAACCCGGCGACCTATACGGGGGTGTTTGATGTCATCCGCAACCTGTTTACGGAGACCATTGAAGCCAAGGCCAGGGGCTACAAGGCCGGTCAGTTCTCTTTTAACGTCAAGGGGGGGCGCTGCGAAGCCTGCGGTGGCCAGGGGGTGAATGTGATTGAGATGAACTTTCTCCCCGATGTCTACGTGCAGTGCGAGGTTTGCAAGGGGGCACGCTACAACCGCGAAACCCTACAAGTGACCTATAAGGGCAAAAACATCTCCGATGTGCTGAGTATGACCGCCGAAGAAGCCCTGAATTTCTTCGAGAATATTCCCCAGGCGGCTTCTCGACTGCAAACCATGGTGGATGTGGGCCTGGGCTACATTCGCCTGGGTCAGACGGCTCCCACCCTCTCCGGTGGCGAGGCTCAGCGCATGAAACTGGCTTCAGAACTGGCCCGTCGCTCCACCGGCAAAACCCTTTATCTAATTGATGAACCCACCACCGGCCTCTCATTCTACGATGTCCACAAGCTGCTGGATGTGGTGCAACGCCTGGTGGACAAAGGCAACTCAGTGTTGATGATCGAACACAACCTGGACGTGATCCGCTGCGCCGACTGGGTGATTGACCTGGGGCCAGAGGGGGGCGATCGCGGCGGCGAACTAATTGCCCAGGGCACCCCGGAAGCGGTAGCTCAGGTTGCCGAGTCCTACACGGGGCAGTACCTGGCCAGGGTACTAGAGCAACACCCGCCTGCGGCACCACATCAACCCATACTTCACTGAGCTGTCTGGTATGAGTAAGTGAACCCGCAGAAATCGTATAAGTTCAAGAAATAGCTTGTAAAGCTTGCCATGAGTAAACGAGAAAAACTACTTGAACGCCTAAAAAATAATCCAAATAATGCAACATTCTCAGAGATTCGAAGGCTTCTAAAGCAGGAAGGATTCACGCTAGATCGCATTACTGGAAGTCATGATGTTTTTACGAGAAATGAAACAACATTTGTTATCCCAGTCCATAACAATAGGGTTAAGATGATTTATGTTAAGCGAGTAATTGAACTGATTGAGCAAACGAAAGATGAAATTGACGAAAAGATGAAATTGACGAAGCGAAGCAACTATGAATTATCCTATTGTGATTTATCCCTGTGATGAAGGTGGTTATGTAGCAGAGGTTCCAGCTCTTAAAGGATGCTTGGCTCAGGGTGAAACTTTGTCGGAAACTTTGGGGGAACTAGAAGTCGTTACCCAGTTGTGGATTAAAACCGCAGAAAAATATGGCCAACCTTTGCCAGATGTTGAAGGCGCAATTCAAAAAGTTAAAGCATTGAGCTATAGCGTCCCTCATTGAATACAAGACCCGCAAATCACTGTTCAAATAGGAATCCCCTCTACCCATGACAGCTCCTCTCAAGCTTCCATTACTGGCAGCCTACACGGGCCAGTATCTGGCCGGGGTGCTAAGGGGCTATCCCGATGAAATTTCTATTAGACCAGGATGCCTATGCCATCATCTGATCACCCTATCGCGATCCAGGCCGCCACAGTTCTTCCCCGTGCAACGCCTTCCCATTACCCAGAGCCCTTCGCTTCAGGCATGGCTGGGCGGGAGAAACGCTCGCTGGGAGAGGTGTTTGGCCTGAGCAATTTTGGCGTCAATTTCACTCGCCTAGCCCCTAAGGCGATGTCTGCCCTTCGCCACGCCCACACCAACCAGGAGGAATTTATTTACATCTTGCAAGGTAATCCCGTTTTGAAAACGGATGAGGGGAGAACCCAACTTTCGCCCGGTATGTGTGCAGGCTTCCAGGCGGGCACTGGCAATGGGCATCATTTAATTAATGAGACTGACGAGGACGTAGTGTATTTGGAAATTGGCGATCGCACCCCTGGCGATCAAGTCGTTTATCCCGACGACGATCTTCAAGCAGAGTTTATCTCTGGTGGTTGGCAATTTCTGCATAAGGACGGCTCACCTTACTAAAGCCAATGGCTGTCCTAGTCACATCTATAACCACTAACAAGAAAGCATTGGAGCATCTTTCCAATCAAATGCTCCAATGCTTCTAAGGCTCAGTTTTGGCAATAATCGCCTAAGCTAAAAAAACTAGGCAATCAGGCCAACGCTTGCCAGAATCCGGTTCAGGATAGTGCTAACGATGGCCAGAGCAATGGCTCCCATAATGGCGCTCCAAATCCCCCAGCGCAACCGGAAACCTTCTACCAGCCAGGCGGCTAGCCCAAACACAATAATGGCGCCAAGCAGGGGAATAATGCCCAAGCTAAGCCAAGCCGTTGCAGATCGGAATGCACTTGGGAGTAATCCCCAAATGCCATTAAAGGCGCCAATAATGGCTCCGCCCAATAGAGCCTTAATGGGGCTATCGATATCTACCCCAACCGGCGGAATTTTAGAAATAATCAGCAGGCTGACAGCCAATACGACAACGCTGATCAGAAAGTAAACCATGAGATGTTTGCCTCACACTTGAAAGATGGGTAATCAGAAAAGAGCACAACATGAGAAGTAGCAAGAGCTACCAATTTCCGTTCCTAATCCTAAGGGAAAACCGACCTTTTCCTAGCCATCGAAAGACAGAGTTACCCTGGGGCGGGTTTCCCTCCACGCATCTGTTGCTAGAGCGAAATTCCAAGGGTTGCCGCCAACCGATTTAATACCTCTAGTTCACGGTTGCTGATGCGGCTACCGCCGATTCCCATCACACTGCCCTCCTTCTGGGCTTCAGCTACACGTTGGGCCACCGACATCAGCCAGTTTTTGAAATCTAAGGCTTGGGCACCCGTCACTTTGTTATCCAACAGAGTAGCCAGTTGTTGAAAATGAGCGATCGCGCGATCCCTCGCATCCTTAGGCCGATCAAAGGTTTGCATTAAACCCAGTAGCTCAAACTGTTTTTTTAAGATCAGTTGATCGCCCTCTAGCGGATCCACCGCATCAATATCGGCCATGGCTGACAAAACAGCCGGAGCTAAATCGCCAGCTAGATCGGTTCGAGTTTTCTCTTCGGTAACAATTGTCACCCCAGCTTTGATTTCCTTCAGGAAGGAGATTGGATCAACATTATCAGCAAGGCAAACCGCCATAACGGCTTCCATAGGAGCCTGAAGCAGGATCGTCCACTCTTCGTCAGTAAAATATTGCCGCATAGGAGCGTTGTAGAAACGACAAAATATGGTTAATGCATACCATATCCACAAAAGATAAGGAATACCTAAAGTTACATCAGCCTTTGCCCCCGGATATTTGTCAACATTTTTTAACGTTCTTTTTGCTTCAGTTCTTGTTTGCTTCAAATAATTAACGTCATTTTGTGTCTAATCCCTTTGCCAATAGCGGATGAATCCATACCAACTGGGCCTCTCTTAGGGTTAACCTTCTCTTACGAATGACCTCCCATACTGTTAGCAGTCATGGCCCAGGAGGTGCTTTATGGATCCTAAATCACTTTGGCAACGTTACCAAGACTGGCTCTACTACCACGACGGTTTAGGTCTGTACCTTGACATCAGCCGTATTCGCTTTGATGACAGCTTTGTGGCTACCCTACAACCTAAGTTCGAGAAAGCCTTCGACGACATTGCGGCATTAGAACGTGGGGCCATTGCTAACCCCGATGAGGGTCGCATGGTTGGCCACTACTGGCTACGCAATCCAGATATCGCCCCAACGGAAGAAATTCGTAACTCCTTGATTGCCGATATTAAAGACTTAGAAGATTTCGCCGCTAAGATTCACTCTGGCGAAATTCACCCGCCCCAGGCGCCTAAGTTTGAGCACATCCTGTCGGTGGGGATCGGTGGCTCTGCGCTTGGCCCTCAATTTGTGGCTGAGGCTATCTCGCCAGACGTGCCACCGATGACCATTCACTTCATCGACAATACTGACCCAGCGGGGATGCGCCGCACCATGACCCGGATGCTGGATCAACTCCCGGCTACGCTGATTCTCAATACCAGCAAATCCGGTGGCACCCCCGAAACCCGTAACGGCATGCTGGAGGTTAAAGCCGCCTATGAGAAGCTGGGCCTCAATTTTGTCGATCATGCGGTAGCCATCACCATGGAAGGCAGCAAGATGGATGTGGACGTGGCCAAGGCTGAAGGTTGGCTGCGGGAGTTCTACATGTACGACTGGATTGGTGGTCGCACGTCGGTGATGTCGGGCGTGGGCCTATTGCCTGCGGCTCTCCAGGGCATTGACATTCGCGCCATGCTCGATGGTGCCAGGGTTATGGACGAAGCCACTCGCAGCCGCGATATCCGCCACAACCCCGCGGCCCTCCTGGCGATGGCTTGGTACCACGCTGGTAATGGAAAGGGCGAAAAAGACATGGTGGTATTGCCCTACAAGGACAGCCTGCTGCTGTTCAGCCGCTACCTCCAGCAGTTAATTATGGAATCTCTGGGTAAGGAAAAAGACCTGGACGGCAACGTGGTGCATCAGGGGATTGCGGTCTACGGCAATAAGGGATCCACAGACCAGCATGCCTACGTTCAGCAATTACGCGACGGCGTACCTAACTTTTTGCCACCTTCATTGAGGTGCTCGACGACCTACCTAATCAAGATGACATTGAAGTAGAACCCGATGTCACGTCTGGCGACTACCTGAACGGTTTTCTGTACGGAACCCGCAGCGCCCTCTATGATAATGGCCGCGACTCTGTGACCATTACTGTGCCCGACGTCAATCCTCGCATTGTCGGGGCACTCATTGCTCTCTACGAGCGGGCTGTGAGCTTCTATGCGTCGCTGGTTAACATCAATGCCTACCACCAGCCGGGGGTAGAGGCGGGTAAAAAAGCGGCCGCTAGCATTTTGGATGTGCAGCGACGGGTGTTAGCGGCGCTCCGGGAAGCCAGTAGCCCGCTGGATATCGAAACTCTAGCGGCTAAGGCCGGGGCTAGTGACCAGGTAGAAACGGTCTACACCATTACGCGCCATCTGGCCGCTAATGACCGTGGCCTCGTTCTAACCGGTGATCTGGCTAAGCCGGCAAGCCTGCACGTTTCTCCCCAGAGTTGAGGGCGGTGGAGCCTATAATTCGCTGAGATCGTCTAGATCGTCTAAGTGATCTACCGATTCCGGTAGGTCATAGCGAAGGTTATCTAAGGTTTGCTTCTGGTATCGACGAGAGGGACGGCGGTAGGTTTTCGCGGGCAACAGAGGTTCTTCCTGGGTGCGCCCTTGATGGCCAATCTTAACCTTAAGCGCTGCCGCTTTCTCTCGCCCCTGAGCTTTGTGGTTCTGCCGAATCAGAGCTTCACTTAACATGGTCAGGTATATCCCGTAGCGATCCCAATCAGAATTAACGACACAACCGGGTTCATCTCGATGTAGACAGTCGTTAAATTGGCAGCGGTGGGTAGCTAGGCGCTGCCGAATTTCTGGGAAATACTGCCCCAGTACCTCTGGAGGACAGTCCAAATCGGGTTGGTTAAAGCCTGGGGTATCGGCCAAAAAGCCCCCCTCCGGTAACTCAAACAGTTCAACATGGCGGGTGGTGTGTCGCCCTCGGCTCAGTTTGCCTGACACAGCGCTAGTTCTCAAAGTCACCTGGGGCACCCATTTATTGATCAAGCTAGACTTTCCTACCCCTGATGGCCCTGAGATCACTGTAATTCCACCCTTCAGGCATTGGCTCAAAGCATCCAGGGAGTGCGCTGCCTGAATACTGGTGATTATGGGCCTATAGCCCCACTGTTGGAGACGCGCTTGCCAGTACTGGCAGGTTGCCGGGCTGACTAAATCCTGCTTATTCAAGCACAGCACAATGCCCAGGCCAGTGGATTCTGCTTTGACTAAGAATCGACTCAACTGCTGAGGGTCAAGATCGGGTTCTGCTAAGGCAAAGACTAGCAAGATTTGATTGACATTGGCGATCTGCGGTCGGTCTAGCTGGGTTGTACGGAGATCCACCGCGGTAATAGCCCCTCGGCCTCCTTCCCAGTCCGGTTCTTCAACTCGGACGAGATCGCCCACCATCACCTGCTGGCCAATTTTCTTTAGCCGTGCCCGTCGAGTACACAGCAAATAGGGCTTTTCTCGATCCTGGGCCTGGGTCTGGTCATTCAGGTGAACCCAATAAAAAATTGGCCTGCACAGCCGTCACCACACCCCAGAGTTCCGGCGTTTCCCTGTGAGAAAATAGATCGTGGGAATTTAATACCGGCATACCCTAGGCTGGCCGTCGCACGCGTAGAGCAAAGTAGCCCGCGCAGTCCGCTAACTGCTCGATCACGTACCCTTCCATGCGGAGGCTATCAGGCACTTGCTCAACCGGCTCGCCAGCGTCCAGCCATACTTCCAGTAGAGTACCAGGAGCCATCTTCTCAAGTTGTAACTTGGTACGTACAAAGTTAATTGGGCAAGGGGTTCCTCGCAAATCTAGGCATGCATCAGGTTGCAAAATATCGATGCTAGTCATCCGCGAAACAGCCCTCCTAAAAACCCTTCTATGCCACCTCGATTTACCTTATCACCGCGAATTTCTGCCAGTTTCTCAACTAATTCCCGTTCTTCTGGTTTCAGGCGAGTAGGAATATCAATTTGCACGGTGATTAGATGATCGCCTCGGCTGACTGGATTGCCCAACTTCGGCACGCCGTGATTGTCTAAGGTTAATACAGTACCTGGCTGGGTACCGGCGGGAATATCCAATTCCATTGGGCCGTCCACCGTGTCCACCGTGAGCTTGCACCCTAAAATGGCTTGCAGGTAACTCACCCTCAACTCCGACAAAATATTAATGCCGTCACGCTTAAAGACAGCATCTTCACTAACAAATAGATAAACATACAAATCCCCGGCTGGGCCACCTCGCAGACCCGCATCCCCCTCGCCCGATACCCGCAGGCGAGTGCCATTATCTACCCCAGCGGGCACCGTAATCTTGAGCTTTTTCGTCTCCTGGGTTTGGCCACTGCCACCGCATACCTCACAGCGGTCTTCAATCACTTCGCCTGTCCCACCACAGGTGGGGCACACTGACACCTGGGTAAAGCTACCAAAGGGCGTGCGGGTAGCCCGCCGTACCTGCCCGGTGCCACTGCACGTGCCACAGGTAGTTGGGCGAGTACCCGGCTTAGCACCACTACCGTTACAGGTCACACAGGTTTCTAGGTGGCTAATCTTAATTTCCTTCTCGCCACCAAAAACTGCTTCTTTGAAGCTCAACTTCAGATCTAGGCGGAGGTCATCTCCACGGGTTGCACTGCGCCGCCGCCCACCCTGGCCCATGCCCCCCGAAAAGCCGCTGAAAAAGCTTTCAAAGATATCGGCAAAGCCGCCCATATCGCCAAAGTCTTGATATCCTCCTCCGGCGGCACTGCCTATACCAGCTTCTCCAAACCGGTCGTATCGAGCCCTAATCTCTGGTTCTGAGAGGGCTTCGTAGGCCCGATTAATTTCTTTAAAGGTTTCTTCAGCCCCGGGATCTTTATTAACGTCGGGATGATATCTACGGGCTAAGCGCCGATAGGCACGCTTGATTTCTTCCTGGTCGGCACTGCGCGAAACACCAAGCACGTCATAGTAATCACGGGCCATAGGGAGCTACCTAGACAACTCAATCAACATTCAAAGCTTAAGCTATCTTAAGAATCTTCGCCCACCCTGCCTAGGTGGGATACCCGTCCCTATTAGGCTCTATAGTACTAGTCAATGGCCTCATAATCTGCCGTGACGGTCGCATCAAGCCCCAAGTCACCATCAAAATCGTCGGTATCAGAGTCATCAACGCTATTCAGATCATCAGTCTTATCTGTGTAGGAATAGGACTCTGGAATATTCATGTCAATAGTATCTTGAGCCATGCTCTCTCGATACAGGCGTGAACCAATGGCAAACAGGGCTGATTGGAGGGCATCAATAGCCGCTTGGAAGTCCTGAAGCTGAATAGTAGGACTATGGGTAGCTTGACGTAGGTGCGCATGTTTCTCGTCTAAATCAGCCCTGGTCGCTTCATCCATGACGGTTGCATGGTCGCGCAGGGTGGCTTCATAGCTGTAGAAGAGGTTATCGGCACGGTTAGTTAAATCAGCAAGCTGCCGACGGCGGGTGTCTTCGTCGGCAAAGACCTCAGCCTCTTGCCGCATCCGCTCGACTTCATTGGAACTAAGACCACCTGTATTGGTGATTCGAATGCTTTGGGCGCGTCCTGTACCCTTGTCTAGGGCGGCCACCTGTAAGATACCGTCGGCATCAATTTCAAAGGAGACTTCAATTTGGGGTACTCCCCTGGGAGCCGGGGGAATACCCTTAAGCTCAAACTTGCCAAGGCTCTTATTATCCTTGGCCATCGCCCGCTCGCCCTGCAGCACGTGAATTTCAACCGAGGTTTGACCGTCAGTGGCGGTGGAGAAAATCTGCGATTTGCTGGTAGGAATAGTTGTGTTCCGTTCAATTACCTTGGTGAAAACTTCGCCTAGGGTTTCAATACCCAGGGACAGCGGTGTTACGTCTAACAGCAAGAGATCCTTGACTTCGCCCCC
>JAAUUR010000209.1 GCA_012031045.1 Leptolyngbyaceae cyanobacterium SM2_5_2 | reverse complement strand
GTGCCAGCAACAGGCCCAGCAGCCGCTACGGGTGGCGCTGCTCTATGCCTCGGCCTATGGCAACACGACCGCCTGGCCGAGGCGATCGCCCAGTCCCTCGATGCCTGCCAGGTGGCTGTAGACACCATTAACTGTGAGCTGGCGACCCCGCCGACTTGATTGATACCCTCAATCAGTGTGATGGCTTTATCATTGGGTCGCCTACGTTGGGTGGCCATGCCCCAGTACAGATTCAGACCGCCCTGGGGCTGATTTTGGCCAACGTCCCCAAAACTAAGCTGGTCGGTGTATTTGGCTCCTACGGCTGGAGCGGCGAGGCCATCGACTTGCTAGAGCAAAAGTTACGGGATGGCAACTATACCTTTGGCTTTGAGCCGTTGCGAGTGCGCTTTAGCCCTGATCGTGAAGCCTTGGAAACCTGTGTAGTGGCGGCCAGGCAGTTTGCCCAACAGTTGCGCAAACGTCAGAAGCAGCAAATTGCCCGGCCCACCCTGGCCAAGGCCCAAACCGACCGCACCACCGAGGCGTTAGGCCGAGTGATGGGTTCCCTTTGCGTGCTCACCACCCAGACCGATGGAGTCCAGGCTGGCATTTTGACCAGTTGGGTGTCTCAGGCCAGCTTTAACCCGCCCGGTCTGATGCTGGCCATCCCCTAGGGATACCGTGGGGATCACCCCACTAGTTTCTGGGGCCAAGTTTGTGCTGAATATACTCAAAGAAGGGCGAGCGATTCGGCGTCACTTTTCAACTCAGCGGGGCACCACTGAAGCCTTTGAGCACCTCTCTATTCAGGTGTCTGACAGCGGTTGCGCCATTCTGCTGGAAGCGCTGGCCTACTTAGACTGCACCGTTATGAGCCGATTGTCGGTTGGTGATCATGACTTACTTTTTGCGACGGTGCAACAGGCCGGTTGCTGGCCACTAGCGGCATGCCAGCGATGGGGCATCGCTAGTTGCGATACCAGTGCTGAGGCGGATTTTTGCATTCAGGCTGACAACGTCATAGCGTCTCGTGCTTAGACCGCTTAGCGGAAAGGCCATTTCTAGCCCTGCCCCTGCTCTAGGCGGTCTTTTTCTTGGCATCACAGGGGCTCTGAGCCTTACAGGATGATGGGAAGTGACCGTGGGCTGGGGAATGCATCGAGATTTACCGCTATTCCCCTTAAACCATCTAGATTCCGTATCGATTCCGCATCGGCCATCCGGCTATTCATTACTCGGCTATTCATTACTTTATCTCAACGATAAGTTAAATACTCATAAATCAGACTTATGAGACAAATTGAAAAATACATTCTCAATTTCCCGCTTAGGAGTAGATCTTCTCAGCGGAAATCGGTATAGACTTAATTTGATGCAGAGAGAGCTTGCGATTGATTAAAATCAATGCACTCTCCAAAGCCACTTCTTTAACTAAATCCAACTCTATACCCCCTTGAGCCAGAGGCTTTATCCGCCCTGGCCAGGTTTGCAGCGTTTCAAAACTTGTCCACTTAGCACAGCGCTTCTGCAAAGGAAGCCGCTTGAAGGAGGTTCTATGTCCGATTTTTCCAGAGTGACTCGCCGTAAGTTTCTGGTAACTGCCGGGGTTTCAGCAGCAGGTTCGGTGTTGCTGAAAGGGTGCGTGGGTAATCCCCCCTCGGCCACTACAACCACTGCACCAGACCCAGCCGCCCCAGCCGCTGCCCCCGGCCCAGTGGCCGCAGGAGATACCCCCGAAACCCCCAGGGTTAAACTGGGCTACATTCCCATTGTGGAATCGGCGGCGATTATCATTGCACAGGAGAAAGGTTTCTTTGCTAAGTACGGCATGACCGAGGTAGAAGTCTCCAAGCAAGCCAACTGGGCCTCAGCGCGGGATAACGTCACTATCGGTTCTGGCGCAGGCGGTATTGATGGTGGCCAGTGGCAAATGCCCATGCCCCACCTGATTAGCGAAGGCATCATTACCAATGGCCAGAAAGTGCCCATGTATGTGCTGGCTCAGCTCAACACCCAGGGCAACGGCATTGCTATTTCTGGCATCCACACTGGCAAGGGATTCGGCGTTGATCTCTCCGGCGCGGCTGATTATATCAAGGGCTTTGCCTCTAACCAGGGGCGTAAGTTCAAGGCGGCCCATACCTTCCCCAACGTTAATCAGGACTTCTGGATTCGCTACTGGTTCTCGGCAGGTGGCATTGACCCCGACAACGACATTGACCTGCTAGCCGTGCCCCCAGCAGAAACCGTGCAGGGCATGCGTACCGGCACCATGGATGCCTTCAGTACCGGCGACCCATGGCCCTACCGCATTGTGGCAGATGACATCGGCTTTATGGCGGCTCTCACACACGAGATTTGGGCCTTCCACCCGGAAGAATACCTGGCCCTACGAGCCGACTGGGTAGACACCAACCCCAAGGCCACCAAAGCCCTCCTCAAGGCCATCATGGAAGCTCAGCAATGGGCCGACAAGCCCGAAAACCGGGCAGAACTGGTGCAAATCTGCGCAGGCCGCAACTACTTCAACATTCCCCCCGAAATTTTGACCCCGCCCTTTGAGGGCAGCTACACCATGGGGGATGGCAAGCCCGCCTTCAACGACATTAACGTTGGCCCCCTGTACTGGAAAGACCCGGTTGGCAGCGTCTCTTACCCCTACAAGAGCCACGACCTGTGGTTCCTCACCGAGAGCATGCGCTGGGGCTTCCACAAAGACCAGCTCACTGACTTTGATGCCGCCCGACGCATTGTCGATGCCGTCAACCGGGAGGATCTCTGGCGCGAAGCCGCTACCGAAGCAGGCTTTACCGCCGACATTCCCAGCGATACCTCTCGCGGCGTAGAAACCTTCTTCGACGGCACCAAGTTTGACCCGGCTAACCCAGAGGCGTACCTCAGCAGCCTTCAGATTAAGCGGGTTTAGGGAAGTAGGTCAGTGGTGATCCAAACTCCAAACCTACCTACCTCTTCCCCCCAGCCTTGGTTCAGGGAGGGTGAGTCCGAGAGGTTGCTGGGGTGCGACTCCATCGCCAATTGTGTCAAACCCCGGTGGCCTCTGCTCCTGAACCAGCCTGCCTCGATTATTCCCCCAAGGATGGTCGAGGCGGGTTTCCTCCTCCCACCTGAGCTTGTTTAAGCAGGCTTACCTCAGTAAACACGAGACAGGTACATCACATCATGGTTACTAACGCACAATCTCGCGCCCAGACTCGGCCTAATCCAGGTCTTGCGTCGGTTCAGCAATTCTGGCAAAAGCATGCAGCTGACCTGGTTCCCCCCATCATTGGCATTGCCGCATTTCTGACGGTGTGGCAGTTGGTGTCGTGGTCGGGGTTGACCCGGTTGCCCGGCCCCCTCAGTCTGTGGACCGACACCCGCACCCGTGAGCTACTGCTCTACCCCTTCTACGACCAGGGTGGTTTAGATAAGGGCTTGTTCTGGCAAACCCTGGCCAGTCTGGGCCGGGTGGCTCAAGGCTACACCGCCGCTGCCGTTGTGGGTATTTCTGTCGGCGTTCTGGTGGGTACCAGCCCCTGGCTCAACAAGGCCACTTACCCAATTTTCCAGTTCTTGCGGATGGTGGCTCCCCTGGCTTGGGTACCCATTGCCCTGGTCGCTCTGCAACAGAACCAGCCTGCCGCTATCTTCGTGATTTTCATTACCGCTGTGTGGCCGATTCTGATCAACACCACCGAAGGGGTGCGGCAAATTCCCGAAGACTACAACAACGTCGCCAAGGTGCTGCAACTCTCCCGTAAGGACTATTACTTGAACATTCTGTTTCCCTCGGCCCTGCCCTACATCTTTACCGGTCTGCGCATTGCCATTGGTCTGGCCTGGCTAGCGATTATTGCGGCAGAAATTGTGATGTCTGGTATTGTCGGCATTGGCTTCTTTATCTGGGATGCCTACCAGCAAAACTACATCAGCGAAATTATCCTGGCGGTGCTCTACATCGGTGGCGTGGGCTTGCTGTTGGATCGGTTGATTGCCTTCTTGCAGATGAAGATTGCGCCGTTGCATAAGTAGGGTTATGCCTGCCTTACTTTCTAGCTTTGGTGGGCGGTGCCCACCCTACTCTGAATGATTTCGACATCGGTGGGCGGTGCCTAGCCGACCTCTAAAAAAGCTCACCCTAACCTTTAGATTGAGGCCAAACCATGAGTCTTTTAGTAGCAGCTGACCAGGTAGAT
The DNA here is from genome assembly GCA_012031045.1 of Leptolyngbyaceae cyanobacterium SM2_5_2. Lineage (GTDB taxonomy): Bacteria > Cyanobacteriota > Cyanobacteriia > Phormidesmidales > Phormidesmidaceae > Nodosilinea. Next base: position 4,807 of record JAAUUR010000209.1, on the reverse strand, counting down.
AAGATCTTTCCTCTGACCGATGGCGGTGAATATATTGCCCTCAAGGGCATTGATTTAACGATTAAGCAAGGCGAGTTTGTCTCCTTTATTGGCCACTCTGGCTGCGGCAAATCGACCCTGCTGAATATGATTGCTGGGCTTTCCTTGCCCAGTTCTGGAGTCATTACCCTGGAAGGTAAGCAAATTAAAGAACCTGGCCCAGACCGGATGGTGGTATTCCAAAACTATTCGCTGCTGCCCTGGCGCAGCGTGCGGGAAAACATTGCTCTGGCCGTAGATACCGTCTACAGCGACCAACCCAAGGGCTTTCGCCGCGCCATTGTGCAAGAGCACATCAACCTGGTGGGGCTGCAACAGGCGGCAGATAAAATGCCCGGCCAGCTCTCAGGCGGCATGAAGCAACGGGTTGCCATTGCCCGTGCCCTGGCCATTCGCCCCAAACTGCTGCTGCTGGATGAACCCTTCGGTGCCCTCGATGCGCTAACGCGGGGCAATCTGCAAACCCAGCTAATGCGCATTTGCGATGAAAACAACGTGACCGCCGTGATGGTGACCCATGATGTGGACGAGGCCGTGCTGTTGTCTGACCGCATTGTGATGCTCACCAACGGCCCCGGTGCTGAGATTGGCAATATCCTCGATGTGGATATTCCTCGCCCCCGTCAGCGCATGGAGGTGGTGGAGCACCCCAGCTACTACAGCCTGCGCAGTGAGATCATTTACTTCCTGAATCAGCAAAAGCGGATTAAGAAACTGCGCGCCCGTAAGACCGTGGCGGTGGCCCGGCACGGGTTAGAAAAGGTAAACCTGGACATTGGCTTTGTGCCCCTCACCGCCTGCGCCCCGGTGGCCATTGCCAAGGAAAAAGGCTTCTTTGCCAAGCACGGCCTGGATGAGGTCAACCTGGTGCGCGAAACCAGCTGGCGCGGCATTGTCGATGGCATTGCTGGCCGCTACCTGGATGCCGCCCAAATGCCGTCCGGGATGCCGCTGTGGTTCTCCCTGGGTGGGCATCAGGACAAGCCCCTACCGGTTGTCACCGCTCTCACCATGACCCGTAACGGTAACGCCATTACCCTGTCTCGCCGGTTCTACGAGCAGGGCGTTCACAGTCTAAAAAGCTTCCGGGAGATGCTGCACCGCACCCCCGAAATTCAGCACCGGGTGGGTATGGTGCACCCCTCCTCTATGCATAACCTGCTGCTGCGCTATTGGCTGGCCGCCGGTGGCATTGACCCCGACCGTGACCTCGCCCTTCAGACCATTCCCCCGGCGCAAATGGTGGTTGACCTCAAAGGCAACAGCATCGATGGCTTTTGCGTGGGTGAGCCCTGGAACGTGCGCGCTGCTATGGATGGCGTGGGCTTTACCATCGCCACCGACCGCGAAATCTACGACGGCCACCCCGGCAAGGTGCTGGGCGTGCGCGAAGACTGGGCCGCCGCCTACCCCAACACCCACATTGCCCTCACCAAGGCGCTGCTGGATGCGGGCAGCTTCTGCGCCGACCCCGAAAACGAGGCCGAAATTCGCCAGATTCTCTCCCAGCGGCCCTACCTCGGCACGCCGGTGGAATACATCCACCTGGGCAACCCCAACACCAGAGTTTGCGAGCTAAGCCAGCCCATGCGCGAGTATGCTCACCACATTTTCTTTGGCAGCGGCGCTAACCGACCCAGCCGCACCGAACATCTCTGGCACATGACCCAACTGGCCCGCTGGGGCGATGTACCCTTCCCCCGCAACTGGCTGGAAATTCTGGAACGCATTGTGCGAGTGGATGTTTACAGCACCGCCGCCCGCGAACTGGGCATGCTGGATGCCAAATTTACCCGTGGCAGCATTCACCTGTTCGACGGCACCGACTTCGATGCAGAAGACCCCATCGGCTATCTAAACAGCCTCGCCATCAAGCGCGATATCACCATCGCCGAAGTTGTGCTGGATGCGCCTGTGGCGGCAGTAGCGGCGTAAGGGGGTTGGTAAGGAGGGGAGTCAGGAGCTAGGAGGTCAGGAGCCAGGAGGTCAGAAGTCAGGAGGTCAGGAGCTAGGAGGTCAGAAGTCAGGAGCTTCCTTGCCTCCTCTTGCCTCCCCCTCTTCCCTCTTCCCTCCTTCCCTTCTTCCCTCTTCCCTCTTCCCTCTTCCCTCTTCCCTCTTCCCTCTTCCCTCCTTCCCCCTCCCCTTCCTTCCACCCTCAAGGAGTAACGAATTATGCAATCCAGAACCTCACTTAAACTCCAGTCTCGCCGTCCTGTTCATCCTGAGATGGCGGATTATCCTTCCACCGCTAATGGTCAAGGATTTTTGGTCTTTGACCAGGTCTCGAAGGGGTTTCCAACCGGTAAGGGCATTTACCCGGTGCTGGAGAATGTCAACCTGACCATTAAAGAGGGCGAGTTTGTTTGCTTTATCGGCCACTCTGGCTGTGGTAAATCTACGCTGCTGAGCCTGGTTTCGGGGTTTCAGCAACCGACGGGGGGCTCTGTCACCCTCAATGGCAAGGCCATTAAGGAACCCGGCCCCGATCGCATGGTGGTGTTCCAAAACTATGCTCTGCTGCCCTGGCGCACGGTGTTTGAAAATGTCTATCTAGCTGTCAAAGCGGTGTGGCCCAATAAGCCCGAAGCCCAAAAGCGAGCCATTGTGCGAGAACACCTGGCCATGGTGGGGCTGTCGGAAGCCGCCGATAAAAAACCTGGGCAAATTTCTGGGGGGATGCGGCAGCGGGTCTCCATTGCGCGGGCGCTGTCCATTCGGCCAGAGGTGCTGGTTTTAGACGAACCCTTCGGCGCACTGGATGCCATCACTAAGGAGGAGCTTCAGGAAGAGTTGCTCAAAATTTGGAACGATCACCGCTGCACGGTGCTGATGATTACCCACGACATTGATGAAGCCCTGTTTTTGGCCGATCGCCTGGTGATGATGACCAACGGCCCCGCCGCTAGCATCGGTGAGGTGATGGATATCCCCTTTGAGCGACCCCGCGATCGTGTCCAAATTATGGAAGACCCGCAGTACTACCAACTGCGGAACCATGCCCTAGACTTTCTCTACAACCGCTTTGCCCACGACGAGTAACTAAAAAAAACCGGGTTTCTTGCCTAGAAACCCGGTTTTTGAATGAGGAACAATCAGTCTAACGAGGCTGATTATCTAAAATTTCCTGCACCTCTTCGCTGGGGGTGTAGCTGTAGCCAAACACGGTTTGATCCGAATCATCAATGATTTGCGGGGTCAGCAAAACAATCAGCTCTTGGCGACGACTATCTGTGACCGTGCTGCGGAATAAGGCACCCAAAATTGGGATATCCCCAAGGATGGGAATTTTAGCCACGCTAGACCGTTCTGACTCTTGGATAATGCCTGACAAGAGGAGAGTTTGCCCATCGCGTACCCGCACCTGTCCAGAACTGAGCTGCCGTTCAGACAAGAGAAAAATCGTGTCGTTGCCCAGGTTAAAGGTGTCCGTAGGAGCTGAAATACTCGGTGCCACCGATAATGAGACAAATCCATTGTCATCAATGCGGTCTACATCGACTTGTAGAATCAGCCCAGCTGGCTCAGTTTCAATTTCCTGAGTCGTTACTGCAACACCATCTGTAACCTGCACGGTAGTTGTAATGTCAGTAACGACATCCTGGGTAAGTTGCACGGTAGCGGTCTGCCCTTCTTGCACAATTAAAGTTGGGTCGGTAATAATTTTGCCGTTACCGTTTTGCACTGTGGCTAACAACTGAAACAGGAAATTAGTGGATGTGCCGTTAGTACCGGGTGCACTGAGGTCGCGAGGAAGAATTGGTGTACCCGAAGGAACACTAGGTGCAATAGGCACAGAGGGAACCCCTGCTCCCAGGTTAAGAACGCCTAAACCACCTGAACTCACAAAGCCAAAATTGCCGGTTTGGAACGAAAAACTGGTGCCAAAGGCATCTAAGGCATTCAGATCGATATCAATCACTCTGACGTTAATGGCCACCTGGCGTCTACGCACATCAATGCGGCTGAGTTGTTCCGTGGCAATGGCCACCAGATCAGCGCGACCGACTAAGGTTACAGAATTAGTGCGTTCATCGGCCACAACTTGCAAACCACGCAGAACGCCTTCGCTATCTTCGTAGTCAACTCGGTTGGTTTCAATTTGCTCAACTGTAGTAGTTTGAGTTTCAGTGAGGGCTGGTGCGCCTTCTGCCACTTCCACAGCGTTGACGTTAGTGACCAACCGCTCTCGGCTCACCGCACTTTCAGCCCCTAAGGCGACTAAGAAGTTAGTGGCAACGGTGGCATCTACCTGGTTTAAGCGCAGCGTGCGAGTGGCAATATTTTGGGCTGAAACCGGCAGGGTCGGGCCGACGTAAATACTGCGCCCAACCCGGTTAGCCTGCAAGCCGGTAACCCGCAGCACATGGTTAAACACATCTTGAACCGACTCATTCTCGATATCGAGGCTAACAAACGGGCCATCACCACCGCCTTCGGCTCCTTCCGCCGGAGCGGCAGTACCTTCAGCTCCAGCAGGGGTAAAGACCAGGTTCAGGTTGGCGGCTCGGGCCAGCAAGCTCAACACCTCACGGGCGGGAGCATCCCGTAACAAAAGGCGAGGAATCCGCTCGTTGCTGCCCAGGTCAATGCTGCTAAAGGCCGGGACGTTTTCCGCTACGGCAATGTCGCCAATCGGCGGGGCTACGGCCCTTGGCAAGAAGGGAGGCGCTTGCTGCACCTGGGGCCGAGACACGGGGGGCTCCGTCGATGGTGACTTCGGGGTTGGGCACCAGCACCTCGGGGGTAGGCTGGGTAGGAACAACTTCCG
>JAAUUR010000208.1 GCA_012031045.1 Leptolyngbyaceae cyanobacterium SM2_5_2 | reverse complement strand
CCGTTCTGATAGGCCCACCTTGTTCAGGTAGTGCATGGCGAGGGCTTGGCAGTCAGCGGGGGGAAGCCTTCAGCACCCCGGCGCGGCGACAGCATCAGGTTTTCTAGCACCGTCAGGTGGGGAAACAAATTGAAATGCTGAAACACCATGCTGACCTGACTGCGCAAATGATAAAGCGCTTTCCAAGACAGTTTAGGAGCGGAAACATCCTGCCCCATCACCTCTAGATGCCCCTGGTTGATCGCCTCCAGCCGGTTGAGGCAACGCAGAAACGTGCTCTTGCCGCAGCCAGAGGGGCCAATGATAGACACCACATCCCCCTTTTGAAAGGCGGTACTCACACCCTTTAGCACCTCTAAAGACCCGTAGCTTTTATGGAGGTTTTCGCAGGCGATTACAGGATCTGTCGTTATCGGCATAGTGGCGGTCATAGGGCAAACTTTAGGGTTAAAACAGCAAAAAGCGTAAGTCGCTAGTCAGTGGGAATGACTTCAATTTTTAAAGAAAATCCACCGATTTTTAGGAGTTATCTGTATCTGTCAACACTTTTTTACACTTCCATAAGTTTATAAGGTTCATGCACTGTACTTGTGTAGTGTGATTTCTAGCGTTCCTTTGGGTTGGTGTAAAGCGGTGATAACTCTTCAACTTTCTTCTCGGTGGCGAAGGCGAATTTTAGCCCTCTGTAGTGGTCTTATCATCATGCTAGGGCTGGGGTTCCTGCCCAGCCTAGCTCAAGATGCTCCAGCGGTTTGGGAGGTTGGCACTGAACCAGCCTTCCCACCCTTTGAAATGAAAGATGAAGCCACAGGTGACCTGATTGGCTTTGACATTGACCTGATGAAAGCCATCGGAGCCGCCGCCGGGCGAGAGGTTAAGTTCATCAGCTTGCCCTTTGATGGGCTGATTCCGGCGCTGCAATCTAAAACCCTGGATGCGGCCATCAGCGGCATGACTATTACTGCGGAACGAGCCCAAACTATTGACTTTTCCCGGCCCTACTTTAAGGCGGGCCTGGCCATTGCCGTTAAGGAAGACGACGAGGCAATTAAGTCCTTCGAGGATTTAGCTGGAAAGCGCATTGCCGTCCAAATTGGTACTACCGGTGCCGACCAGGCGGCGCAAGTTGAGGGGGCTACCGTTAGCACCTTTGATGCAGCCCCGTTGGCCCTGCAAGAGTTATTGAATGGCCGGGTAGATGCCGTTGTTAACGACCTGCCGGTAACCCTATTTGCCATCACCGAGGCTAACCTACAGGGCATCAAAATCATCGGTGAGTTGTTGACCGAAGAATACTATGGCATTGCCTTACCCCAGGGTTCTGAGGATGCAGCGGCCATTAACACGGCCTTAGGCCAGCTCATTCAAGACGGCACCTATGCTGACATTTACCGCCAGTGGTTTCAGGCTGACCCACCGGAGTTGCCAGAAGTGGCCCCAGCCCTCAGCTCAGGTACGGCAACCGGGCTCAATTGGGCACAACTCTTCCGCAACCTCCTGCGCGGGGCCTGGGTCACTATTATTCTGACGGTTCTTTCGTTCTTCTTTGGGCTGATTGGGGGTGCCTTAGTTGCCTTTGCGCTGATTTCTCCCGTTAAGCCCCTGCGCCTGCTGTGCCGCATTTATGTGGACTTTTTCCGGGGAACGCCAATGCTGGTGCAGTTATTTATGATCTACTTCGGGTTACCGGCACTGTTCCAAGGGCTGGGGTTTGATATTAGCTTTAACCGCCTCTTTGCCGCTGTGCTGGCCCTAAGTCTGAACGTGGCCGCCTACCTGGCGGAAATCCTGCGGGGCGGTATTCAATCCATCGATCGCGGCCAGTGGGAAGCCGGGGAATCCCTGGCCATGAACCCGATTGAAACCATGCGCTACGTGATCTTTCCGCAAGCTTTTCGGCGCATTTTGCCACCCCTGGGCAACGAGTTCATTACCCTGATCAAAGACACCAGCTTAGCCGCGGTGATTGGGTTTGAGGAGCTTTTCCGCCAAGGGCAGCTGACGGTGGCCACGACCTATCGAGCCTTCGAGGTGTATCTGGCTGTGGCAGTTGTGTACCTGGTGATGACCTCCCTAGCCTCGATAGTATTCAAGCGTATGGAAGCGTATATGGATCCCATCAATCGCACTAAGACCGTGAAGCCGGAACCCATTACCCCTGTGGCCAGCACCTAAGATCGCTTTTTGCGCTTACCGCGACGGGCAGCGGCCAGGGCTTTTTCCACCCACTCATCGAGGGTTGCCAAATCCTCGTAAACGGTGGATGGAATCTGGTAGTAGGACATCACCATGTCCTTACCGTCGCGGCTGTAGATAAATGGCCCCATCCCCACCGCCTCGTAGTCGGGCCGATTGCCGTCATCCACCTTGAAGTAGAGAATTTCGTAGGCAATCAGCGCAAACATGACCCCCTCCAAATAAAGACCGTAGCCACCAAACATCGCCCGTGATGTCACCGGAGCCACCTGGTTGAGGTAAGTGACAACGGCGTCTTTGAAGGCTTTGGATTCGGATGAGGGCATGGGGGAGGATGGGGAGGTGGGAGCATTAGGAATTAGGTGCATTACTGGTTATGCAGCGGTGGCCATCCAGGTGATGCAGGTTTCTAGTTGTTGGGTCATGGTGATGACATCGGCGTGGTAGCGGCGACCGTGACCGGGTAGTACCCATTCAAACTGATACTGGCGCAGTTGCTGCATAGACTCCAGCAGTTCCTCCCAGGAGTACCAGCAGGCGCTCCGAAAGGCGTAGAGGTGTTGCAGTTGCTCTGACCAGGCTAGGTGGTCGCCGGTAAACAGAACGCGATTGTCGTAGAGCAGTACCGTATGCCCTTTGGTGTGGCCCGGCACGGGGATAATCGTCAGGTCTGGGGCCAGGGAAATGGCATCCCCTCCCTCTAGTGGCATTTCAATGTCGCGGGTGCTACTAGAGATATCGTCGCGGTGGAGGATACGATCGCAGCCAAAATGCGCCCGAAACTTAGCGTGGTCGGCCACGTCATCCCGGTGGGTGAGATATAGGTAGCGCACCCCGCCCATCGCCTCTAGCTGCTTAACCAGCGGCGGCGCAAACCGGGGAGAGTCTACCAGGACGTTGCCCTCAGGCCGCTGAATGACATAGCTGGCCGCCCCGTAGGATGACTCGGCATGGTAGCCGCAGTGGTAGACACGATCGGTAACCGGCAGCGGAAACGAGGCTTGAACGGCCTTAATCTCCGCTGGTGGCTCAACGCTGCCGATGGAAGCCGTCGGGCAGGCTAGCAAGGCTGATGATGCCTGCTGCCGCTCGAACTCAGTGATTGGCTGGTGGTAAACCGCCGATTGCCCACTCTGGCGGTTGAAAACATTGGGTGCCATCCACCGGCAGGTATCGCAGTCGATGCAGGAGCTATCGACATAGATATCGCCAGAAACGTTTTGCTGGCGGCGTTGGCTAAGATGTGCCATAAAGCCCCCCGAAAGAGTTGTAATCCTATGGTAGCCAGGGATTGTGGCATCGCGTGGGCGACCCCAAAATCGCAGAGCTGACCTAACTAGGAGCCGGAATACAGAATACAGGAGCTAGGAGCTAGGAGCCAGGAGCCAGAATACAGGAGCCAGAATACAGGAGCCAGAATACAGGAGCCAGAATACGGGAGCTAGAAGCCAGAATTTCCAACCCTCCTAACTCCTAACTCCTAACTCCTGACTCCTGACTCCTGACCAAGTGCTTTACAAAGAGACTTCGGCAATTTCTTCAATCGGCGGAAGATCCGAGAGCCCTAAATTCTCATAACGTTCTGAGGCCCGCTGACAGCGCACCGCAAAGGGACAGCGCAGGCAATGCCCCTGAGATTCCTCGACCTTTGGAAAATCCTGGAATGTAGCCCGTAGAGTGGTGAGCTTGTCAGTTAGCTGGCGCAGGTCGCGCTCGGTACGGCGATGCTGGGCTGCCGAGTAGGGCAGCAAAATCTGGCTGGGCTGGGCTAGGGGCTGCGCCTCCGAGGGTGAGGATAATTGCGGCTGCACAAACCAGTAGCTCATGGATAGCTGCTCTGGGGCCAAATCCGTTGTCTCTGCCAGCACATAGAGGTAAAGGCGGGTTTGCCAATCCTTGGTGAGTTGTCGCTGGCTGGGCGGATGGAGGTAGGTCTTCCAATCTACAATTTGCCCCTGGGTAGGGGTGATAATCAGCAAGTCATAAATCACCGTGAGCCCATAGCCGTTGAAGGTCAAGTTACGGCGATGCTCACTCTGACGAAAGGGCACCCCCGCCACTGCTGAGGCATCCAGGGCAGTCGCACCGGGTTCTATCGCAGGCGCAAACAAGTCTGGAGCGGTGGTCAACAGAGCTTGAACTGCTGACTCCAGAGCTGGATCGTGGGCCAGCAGTGGTGCTACGGCTAACCCCAATTCCCGCTGCTGCATCACCAGGTGAAAGCGCGTCCCCCACTGCTGACGCGCCAGCATCGCCGGCTCCGTTGGCGTTGCCAGTTGGTCTAAATAGCTGTACTGAAACCGCCGGGGACATAGTTCTAACAGCTTAAGATGCCCCTGGGTCAATGTCGTCAACCCCATACCTGCTTTTCAACCTCTGGCCTATCCCATAATTAGTGTTGAAGGGTTAATTTCCCCTGCCGTTCTTCAATTCTGGCCATAAAAAACTCTTCCAAACTAGGGCGAGCCTGTTGCAGGGTAAGCAGTTGACCGCCCAGGCGAGGAACCTGGGTGATGAAGTCGTAGGGGTCACCCTTAATGTGGCCACGCCAGCTATCTCCCTGAATGGTGAATTGATCCAACCAGGGAACAAGGGCGCTGGTCATCCCGCCCCGGCCTCTGACAACGTATTGGTCGGCAGTGCCCAGCAGGTCATCTAGACTGCCGATGCAAATTAACTCACCCTGATCGAGAATGGCGATGCGATCGCAAATCACCTCCACGTCCGACAAAATGTGGCTATTAAAGAAAATCGTTTTGCCCTGCTGTTTGAGCGCCAGAATAATTTCTCGCACCTGGAAACGGCCAGTGGGATCCAGCCCTGACATGGGTTCGTCTAAAAACACCAGGTCAGGATCGTTAATTAGCGCTTGGGCAATGCCGATACGTTGCAGCATCCCCTTAGAGTACTGGCGGAGTTGCTTTTTCTTGGCGGCAGCTTGAGACAGCCTGACCAGGTCAAGCAGTTCTACAATGCGGCGGTGTTGCGTTGCCGCCGAGAGGCCAAACAGCCCTGCTTTGTATTGCAAGAATTCCCAACCGGTCAAGAAGTCGTAAAAGTAGGGGTTTTCGGGCAGGTAGCCCAGCCGTTGCTTAACGGTGCGAGCCCCTAGCGCCTGGCCAAAAAGCTGGGCGCTGCCAGCGGTGGGGCGAATGATGCCCAGCAGGGTTTTTAGCAGGGTGGTTTTGCCCGCCCCATTTGGCCCCAATAGCCCAAAGGTTTCACCCTGGTAGATAGTCAGTGAGCAATTTTGCAAGGAGGTAACGCGCTGATTCAGCCAAAACCCAGTGCGGTAGGTTTTGCTGAGCCCATGAGTTTGAATTACCGCTGGCGGCAGGGCTGGGTCAGTAGCGATTAGTTGTCCGGTTGGCGGTACAGTGCCCATAGAATTTTGAGAGCCAACTCTGGAAGGTCTACACTTGACTTAGAATACACAGGCAACCCGATTTTCTGACAGCATGATGCCGTTAGGTCGTCGGTGATTTATCCTGCCCAACCTCAGCTTTTGTACCACGCGCTTGTCATGGATCGCCCTAAAACAGATCGTCCTAAAATGGATCGCCCTAAAATTGTAGCCATTGTAACCGGTATTTTTTCTCTGCTGTTGGCGGTTGGCTACCTGGTGCTGGTGCAAATTTTAGATTTTCGGGGTGATATGGTGCCCGCCCCGGTACTGGTGATGCCGACAGCTCTGCCGGCATGGCTAATGGTGGGCCTAGCTGGCTGGCAGTAGATAGACTAAACACTAGAGATACCCTTTAGAGAAATCTATTTCTGTAGAAAAACAGATAATTCTGGGTAGATTGGTGGATAATCAGCACTAATTATTGAAAATGATTATCTTGTTAGCAAAATTATGCCAAGCTACGGTCTGGGGCTTATATTTCCTTGGCTTAGGGCCGAAAGATCCAGGCTTAACTACTCTGCTATGCCTCAGTCTCACGGTAGAAAATCCGATTGATTAACTTTGACATAGTATTATTGCGATTAAAATCAGAAAGTTTAACCCCTTTAGCTAAACAGTAGGACATTATGGTGATGCAAGAGCTAGATACCCAAATAACCTTTGACTATCAGTCTGAGCGCTATAAAGATGCCTATAGTCGCATTAATGCGATTGTGATCGAAGGCGAGCAAGAAGCCTACGACAACTACTGCCAACTAGCCGAAAGCCTGCCCGACGCTAAGGACGACCTGCTGCGTTTAGCCAAGATGGAAAATCGCCATATGAAGGGCTTTCAAGCCTGTGGCAGAAACCTGGCGGTGACACCAGACATGGCGTTTGCCAAGGAGTTTTTCGCCCAACTCCACGGCAACTTTCAAACCGCCTGGGCTGAAGGCAAAATTGTTACTTGCTTGTTGATTCAGTCCTTAATCATCGAAACCTTTGCTATTTCGGCTTACAACATTTACATCCCCGTAGCTGATGACTTTGCCCGTAAGATTACCGAGGGCGTGGTTAAGGATGAATACCTCCACCTCAACTTTGGCGAAGAGTGGCTAAAGGCTAACTTTGAAGCCGCTAAAGCTGAGCTTGAGGACGCGAACCGCGAAAATCTACCCATTGTTTGGGCCATGCTCAACCGCGTTGCCGACGATGCTAAGGTGCTGGGTATGGAAAAAGATGCCCTGGTTGAAGATTTCATGATTACCTACGGTGAAGCCCTAGCCAACATTGGCTTCTCTAGCCGCGAGGTCATGAAGCTCTCTGCCCAGGGGCTGGCCTCTGTCTAGGGTCTTCGCTGTCTAGGGTTCAAGGTTTGGCCGCCGCTTAACGCCTTGAACCCTGGCCCGTCAACCCTGGTTCCTAGAATGAGCCAGTTAGGGCGACTTTTCTTCTGCTTATTCCCATTCGCTCTGTGGCAGTTTATTCTGGGAAAGCTATCCATCTGCACCACCTTCCCTGGCGCACATCACCCCGTAACGTAAATTCGCAATGTTTGGCTTAATTGGACATCTCACTAGCCTCGACCACGCCCAAGCTGTCGCCCGTGATTTAGGGTATCCAGAATACGCAGACCAGGGAATCGATTTTTGGTGCAGCGCTCCGCCCCAGATTGTAGACACAATTAAAGTCACCAGTGCCACCGGGGAGCAAATCGAGGGCCGCTACGTAGAATCTTGCTTTTTGCCTGAAATGCTGGCTGCCAAGCGGATTAAGGCCGCCACGCGCAAAATTATCAATGCTATGGCCCACGCCCAAAAGCACGGCATCGACATTACTGCCCTAGGTGGCTTTTCTTCAATTATTTTTGAGAACTTCAACCTCAATCAGATTCAGCAGGTGCGTAATCTCACCCTGGAATTTGAGCGCTTTACCACTGGCAATACCCACACGGCTTACATCATCTGCCAGCAGCTTAGGGCCGCAGCCCAGCAGTTGGGCATTAACCTGTCGGAGGCAACGGTGGCCGTTTGTGGAGCCACTGGCGACATTGGTAGCGCTGTTTGTCGTTGGTTAACCGCCCGCACCGATATTAAAGAACTACTGCTGATTGCCCGTAACCAGGAACGGCTTCAATACCTGCAAGAGGAGCTAGGCTGTGGCACACCGCTGGACTTAGACACCGCTCTGCCCAAGGCTGACATTGTGGTTTGGGTGGCCAGCATGGCCAAGGGGGTTGATATCGACCCTAAAACTCTCAAACGCCCCTGCTTGATGATTGACGGCGGCTACCCTAAAAATCTGGGTCAGCATTTTAGTTTTGACGGTGTCTACGTGCTTAAGGGGGGCATTGTGGAGCACTCCTTAGACATCGACTGGCGCATCATGAGTATCGTCAATATGGATGTCCCTGCTCGGCAACTGTTTGCCTGCTTTGCTGAGGCCATGCTGCTAGAGTTTGAGAAGTGGTACACCAATTTTTCCTGGGGGCGAAATCAGATCACCCTTGAAAAGATGGATCTAATCGGCCACGCTTCGGTAAAGCACGGGTTTCGCCCCCTGCTTGATCTTGACACCCAGCCGCTAGTCGCAAAGGCCTCCTGACCAAGGTTGTTTCCGGCAGTCGGAGCGCAATAGTTGATAGAGCTCTATAGCCTAGGGCGGTTTTCCTCAAGGGTTTGGGGGGAGTAATGGCTACCCTCCTTGGTATTCTGAAAAAGGCCCAGATGAGAGCGTCTGGGCTATTGATTGTGTCGTTGCTATCGTTTACCCCCTGGCCATGGCCCCAACCGAGCGTAAGTCAATATTGCTGTCCTTTGAGAAGCCCCTGGCTGAGCTAGAGGCCAGGATTACTCAAATTCGTGAGTTAGCTGAAAAAAATGATGTGGATGTGTCGCCCCAATTGCGCCAGCTAGAAGCACGGGCTACCCATCTGCGTCAGGAAATTTTCGCCAATCTTACCCCGGCTCAGCGGCTTCAGGTGGCCCGACATCCGCGTCGCCCCAGCACCCTCGACTATATTCAGGCCATTACCGACGAGTGGATCGAGCTGCACGCGATCGCGGTTCTGGTAAAGACGATCCGGCCCTGGTGGGCGGTGTTGCTCGTTTGGATGGCCGCCCTGTGGTGATTTTGGGGCATCAAAAAGGGCGCGACACCAAAGATAACGTGGCCCGTAATTTTGGCATGGCCTCGCCAGGGGGCTATCGCAAGGCCATGCGGCTGATGCGCCATGCCGATCGGTTTTCAATGCCAATCATTACTTTTATTGATACTCCCGGTGCCTACCCCGGCTACGAGGCCGAAGAAATGGGCCAGGGCGAGGCCATTGCCTGCAACTTGCGCGAAATGTTTGCCCTCCAGGTGCCCATTGTCTGCACCATTATTGGAGAAGGTGGGTCTGGCGGGGCGTTGGGGATTGGGGTGCGATCGCC
>JAAUUR010000207.1 GCA_012031045.1 Leptolyngbyaceae cyanobacterium SM2_5_2 | reverse complement strand
TTCCCCTGGGGTTAGGCCCAGTTGCCCCTGCAAGCTCTGAATTTGAGACTCCAGCCCGGCCAGGGTCAGTTGGTTCTGCCGTTGCTGCTGCTGCCCGCCCTGGATGGCCCCCAGCAAGCTGCCATCCAGGGCGGCTTGAATGGCTGGCCCTTCTATGCGATCGTAGGCTTCTAGAGCCTGCTCGGCCTGTCGCAAGGCCAATTCGGCATCGGGTAGGCGTTCATCCAGGGCGGTGATAATGGCCCGCAAACGAGAGCGATTGGCGGCCCGACTGAGTTCTACCATGCCCTCCACCAGCAGGTTGGCAATCACCTGGGACTGCTCTGAGTTGCTGCCCTTAAACACCACCGTAACCTGCTGTACCTGATTTTCTTCCTCCGTGCCTTCCAGCTTTACCGTTGTGGCTTCACGCAGCGCTTCAGGAGCCATCTCAATTCCCTGTCTGACCAACTCCTGGGATACCTGCTCTAGCAGCACGTCTGCCAGCAGAAATTGCTCCGAGATAATGCCCTGGCCCCGCTGCTGCACTTCAGTACCCGTGGTGGTTAGTGCCACCACCGGGGCATTCAGAACCAGCGTGCCCTCTGCCCGGTAAACTGGGGCCGGGGGCGGCTGCATAGCAACTACCGCCGATAGGCCCAGCACCCCTAGCCCTGTAGCCAGGGCTGGCCATTTGTAACGGTTGAGGGCAAGCAGATAGCGCGTGAGGATGGGAGAAGGCATTGGGGGCGAGTTAAACAGAGGGCAACGTTCAAGGGCAAAGCGATGGAAAACCAGAGAATAGCGAGTGAGAACGGGAGCAGACCTTTGGGGCCGAAGGGCAGAACGTCAGCAGGGAAAGGGGGATGGTGTCAATTTACCCAACTCGTCTTACAATCGCCGCCTTAGGGGCCAAAGAGGGAATCAGCGGCTTCGGTGAGGGACTCGAAAAACAGCAAAAATCCCAGCACGTCTCGGAACGGCTGGGTAAAGGCATTCAACCCATAGGTAACCCTGGCCAGCAGATTGCGGTCTACCACGATCACATCATTTGTCTGGAGGGGAATGTTCTGGCTCAGGTCACCATTCACAGCGGCCCCAGCATCAACCAGAATGGTATCAGCGGAGCCTTTTTCGGGGTTAAAGCGCAAAACAGCAATACGATTGTAGGCGGCCACGTCAGGGTTGACCCCAGACTGAGCCAGGGCGTCTAAAAAGCGGCTACCGTTGGGCAGGGTAATCGCGCCAAACCGAGCTTCTATCCCCCTGGAGCCAGAGGCCCGGTTCAGAATGCGCACCACGATCTCAGGTTGGGCCAGGGTGGAGGTGGCCACCAAGTTGCGATCATATTCATCCAGCCGAGCCGGGTCAAGCTGAGGAATGGTGACTACATCGCCGCTTTGCAGGCGCAGGTCGGGGATGGGCTGCCCTAGCCGCAGTGGGGTAAATAAATCGACGGTGCGCTCCAGAATGTTGCCATTGGGCTGGGTTCGCTGCACCCGGATGGCTCGCAGATCGGCCAGGGTGGTGGCCCCCCCAGCCGTTACCAGGGCCACCGAGAGTTGAGGAGCCTGCAAAGGGTAAAATCCAGGACGCGGTACTTCCCCTACCACGGTGACCTCCACCGGGCGCTGGGTGGTGAGGGTCACCGATACCTCTGGGTCGATCACGTACTGGTTGTAGAGCTGGGTAATGGTGTCGCGGGCTTGATCCAGGGTAACGCCATCAAGGCTGAGGGTACCCGCTAAGGGCAATACAACGTTGCCTTGAATATCCAGAGTGGCCTGAAAACTCAGATCCGGGAAGCGTTGTACGCCTACAAAAATGCTGTCGCCTGGCCCCAGGCGATAGGCATTAAACTCTGCATCATCAATGGCCGGGGACGAGGATAACGGAGCGAGGCCCTGGGGCGGGGGAGCAGTCGGCTGGGGGATAGCCGTTGGCGGTTGTCGATCGGTGGGGCCGGTAACATCCAACGGCTGCGACGGTTGGGCAACGGCTACCCCAGCCAGCATGGCTACCGTTAGACTAACCAATCCACTCCCTAGCCAACGCCGACCGGTGCTACTTGTCCATCTATCCATTGCTACCAGGCCACTTAAGCTAGGGTGCGAACTTAACAACTACAGGCTGCCCTAAGCCGCACAACTATAGGTTGCCCTAAGCCGCACTCACCCTTACGGCCCATACTAGCGCTACTTTCTTATCTAAGGGCATAACTTCAAATTCAGTGACATGCCGACTAAAAGCCAGTGGCTAGAAGCCACCCTGCCGAAATGGACTAATCCGTCACTAAGGTCGCTATTTTTACCGCTAATACCGAGTTGTGGGTTCAAGTTTGGGCATTTACAGCCAACGCCTAATCGACCACTAAATTTAGCTGATAGTTAACCCGTCCGGTGCCACCGGCCTGTTGCTGAACCCTGGTATCCGGCCCTTCAAAGGTCACAGTCACTGAGGCTGAGGCGGGTTGGTAGGTGCCCACAATCACCACATCGGTAATGGATTGAGCCAGGTAAGGGCTTAGATCCAAACCGCTGGAGGCTTGATCGAGGGTTAGAGACTGCCGAGTGTTGCCGTTGATGCTGAGGGTGCCGCGTAAACTTACCCCCGGAGCCGCACTAACGGTTAACCGATGGGGCTCGTTCAGCGATCGCGGCTTAGGCTAATGATATTAGTTTGGCGCTGGTAAGAGCCCATCATATGGTCAGCACTGGTACTGGAAATTAAGGGACCTAAGGACTGATGAGCCACCTGAAAACCACGGTTGCCGTTCGATGAGGACCTTACCATGGTCGTGGTGGCAAGCAAAACAAGCAGCGCAACGCCAAGGGCAGACGGGTTGAACATGATTACGACTTCCAGGTTAAGGACAAAATACGGATGAGTCCTGAGGGCATAGGTCGAACCAAGCTCAGGCCGGAGGAACCTGCCGCCTTTGACGCCTGAGATACCAACCAAGTTCCGGCCTGAGGAGGGAAAGAGAGTTAGGGGTTAAGAATCTCAGTTCTACATTGTTAAATCCCTAACCCTCCAATCCTCAGCCTCAAACTTTAACCCGGCCAGGCTTAGGTTAGCGCGATCGCAACCGCTCAGCCGGATTATACACATCCACCTGTACATCCACCGGTACGGCTACCGTAGGCCCCTGAGCAGGGCTGTCGGGATTGGCTGACGACGGTTGAATCTGATGGCGGCTCTGGCGCACCTGGCGCACCTCGCCGGTACCCCCGACCTGCACCTGGCGACTGGTGCTAACGCTGGTGTTGCCCGTGCATTGGTTTGGGGCATCAATGGCCACATCATTGACCTGTTCTGCCGGGGTGCGGCTGCCGTGGATGGCCGCCTGAATGGAGACATCCGCCACAACGCACTGGGCAGCAGCAGCAGGTACTAGAGATAGTGAGGCTCCCACAGACAGGAGCCCCAGCCATACAAACGAAGAGTTGATCATGGCAACAGTAGGTAAGCGCTAAGGATTACTGGCAAACACGGGTTGAACTATAGCTTTCGACATAGACGCGATCGCCCCCTGGCGTTACCTGGCGCGATTGGGTTTGACTGCTGTGCAACCGTGGATAGCAAAAACCGCTATAGGGTACCGGCGTCAGGCCATAGGGCGAGGCAACGGACGGCCATACCGACTGACTATCGGCGGCGGTAGTGAAGGGCACAGGGCGGTCGGCAGAGGTTCTAATCTGCACGGTACCACCTTCATTGATCCGCACTTGAACGCGGTCTGTGGTAATTGAGACTGGGCTAGCCTGAGCCGCAGACGCTGCCGCCCCTAGGGCAACAACCGCCACCAGAGACGACCTGAGGATGGTTTTCATGATGATGTTCTCCTATAACTCCAGGAGCAGAACATGACGTAGCGGGGTAGTGAGATTAGGGATCAGGTTTCGGGTTGTCAGGACAATCGAGCCGTTGGGTAATGGCTATCCGAGTCAGTCAACACCTGACCCGGATAGCTACCACGCCAGCCCCAAAACCAGTGACCTGAAACCTGATCCCTAAAGCCTCGGCTTACCGTTGCCGAATTTCAACGCTGCGGCCAGGGCGATGGCCATTGTTGTGGCCGGGGCGCACCCGCTCTTGAATTACGTTCACCTGGCTGCTTTCCTGGTAAACACCGTTACCTTCGCCAGCGATGGTGCCGCCCTGGTAGATGTCTTGCACAACGCCAGTGCTTTCAACCTGACGACCGGCGCGATCTCGATACATGCGGTTAACTTGCTGACTGCTTTGCACCGCAGCGTTACCGTCGCCCTGAATGTAAATATCTTGAGTGCCTTGCTGCACAATTGCCGTATCGGCGTAAGCGGGCACGGCCACCGCACCCAGCCCAACAACACCCAGCAGACTCAGAATAGAAATGTGCTTCAACATGGTAAAAATCCTCAATGAATTTCGAAAGTGAAAACGTGAAGATTGAACATTTAAGAATCTGTTTTGGGAAAATTTCAAAACTCATTTTCAGGGTTAATTTTGAATTTAATTCCTTGCTAGATTCATTTAACTTGACCGTTTTTCCTGTTAAAAAGTTCCTGATTTTTATGATTTCCGGAGCTTTGACATCATCACATTAACAGATGAATAAACAGGACTTTTTGATGACCTGATTTGACTTTAAAAATGGCGCATTTAGGCGTCGCCTAGGGAAGGAATTTAATAGTCATCGTCATCGTCATCATCGTCGTCATCATCGTCATCACGACCACGATGCTCAGACCGGTTTCTGGGGCGATCGTCATCGTCGTCATCATCCCCATCAAAGAAGGGATTGTGGCCGTTCCCTCGCCCCGGACGGCTGGCCCGCTGTTCCACATTGATCTGGTTAGATTCCTGGTACACAACATTACCAGAGCCATCAATGCTAACCCCTTGATAGCTGTCTTGCACAATTCCCCGTTGCGGGTTATTAGCGCGTCCTCGACCTAGGCCAGGGTGGTTAACATTGACCTGATTGATAACCTGAATGACCTGATTATTGTTGCCATTAATAGTGGTAGACTGCGTCGCTGTTTGCTGAGTGGCAGTGTTGGCCAAAGCGGGCAGCGTCAGGCTGCTTAAGGCAGCGGCACCCAATATACAAAAGGCACCAGTGATCTGCTTCATACTCCAAAAGCCTAAATAGTAGAGTCGGTTATTTAGACAATAGGAAACAAAGCTGAGTTCCAAGACTAATTAGCGATGAATGACGCTATTACTTTTCAGGATTCAGAAAGGCTTTATCCCAAAATCTTATTTGGACATTAAACACATCAAAAAAGTTCCGAAAAACTCGGTTTCTAGTTAGATTAAATGACAAGCCTAAGGTTTTATTTTATACCCAAGTATTTCTTGGACGTTGCCGGATTGGGAAGTTTCCAGGATTTCGGATTTCCCTCTTAGGTTTTACAAAAACTTAGTACTTTCAGGTATCTGATGAAGTTTCAATGAAGTTTCCCTAGCTGGGTTACACAGGCTCATCCGTTGCCTCCACCAGGGCAGGCAGGCCATCAATGCTGAACTGATTTTTTTGGCGGCGATAGGCCACTAGCCTCTCTGGACCTTTGCCCTTGGCCCAGGTGTGCAGGTTATCTCGTTCTGCCTGGAACTGCATCAGCGGTACCCCATAGCCGCAGGAATCACTGATGCGGGTAATCTGCAATCGCACGATGGAACGTAGGCCAGGGTGGGGAGAAAAGAGCGAGATGAGAGCAGCAAAGTCGGGGTGCTCTGGCGTCAAAACTTCCCCAACGCCATGCAAACGGACAATCTGCGGTGGCCCCTCAAAGGCACAAAACATCATCACCAGGCGGCCATTTTCGCGCAGGTGAGCAATGGTTTCGGCACCGCTGCCCGTTAGATCCTGGTAGGCCACGGTCAGCGGGTCAAGCATGCGAAAGCAGTCGCCGCCCTTGGGTGAGCAGTTGATATGACCATTCGCAGCCAGGGGAGCCGTGGCCACAAAGAAAAGCCGCTGCTGACATAACCATTCTGCTAGGGCGGGGGTAATTTCTCTGTAAACCTTACCCATGTCGCTATTTAGATAACGACGATCGCGGGGCCGGTGTCGGTAAATCCGGTAAATCTAACACGGTCTCTCGCGACGGAGCCTTACCATCCTGAGGCTCTGGCTGGGGCACCGCTGGCTTACCGAGCTGGTCGTGATAATCCAGACCCAGGAGGTCGCTGTAGAGCTTCACGTATTCCACCGCCGACTTGGCCCAGCTAAAGTCCTGGGCCATGGCCCGTTGCTGCAGCGAGTGCCAGTAGTCTTTATAGTGGTAGCCTTCCCAGGCGCGAATTAAGCAGGTGAACAGGTCGAGAGGCTCGTAGCGGTCGAAGCAGTAGCCAGTGCCAGACTGGGTTTCGGGGTCGTGGTGTTGCACCGTATCCACCAAGCCACCGGTGCGCCGCACTACGGGAATGCAGCCGTAGCGCATGGCAATCATCTGGCTGATGCCGCAGGGCTCAAACCGGGAGGGCATTAAAAAGGCATCGGCCCCAGCGTAGATGCGGCGACCCAGCCCTTCGCTGTAGAGCAGGTAGGTGGCCATGCGGCCCCGAAAGCGGGAGGCCATTTGCCAAAGCTGGGTTTCGTAGTAGCGATCGCCCGTGCCCAGCAGCACAAACTGCGCATCGGTGTAGGAAAGAAAGCGGTCTAGAATTTGCAGAATCAAATCTAGACCCTTTTGCTCAACCAGACGACCGACCAGTCCCACCAGAAAAGCTTTGGAGTTGACTTCCAGTCCCAGTTCTTCCTGAATGGCCACTTTATTAGCGCGGCGTTTATCCAACGAGTCGGCAGTAAAGGATTTGGCGATAAAATTGTCAGCGGCGGGGTCGAAGGATTCTACATCAATGCCATTGAGAATGCCGCTCAGCTTGCTGCTAATGAAGGACAGTAGCCCCTCCAATTTTTCGCCATATTCCACCGTTTGAATTTGCTGGGCATAGGTAGGTGATACGGTGTTGACCCGATCTGCAAATTGCACCGCAGCGGCCATGGTGTTGTGGCCCTGCATGTACCACGGGCACCAGGTAATTTTCTCCAACTGCCAGCGCCACGGCCCCTGATAGGCCAGGTTGTGGATGGTAAACACCGTACTAATGTCTGGTGACTGGTGCATCCACACCGGAATCATGCCGGTATGCCAGTCGTGGCAGTGGATGATTTGCGGTTTCCAATAGTTCCAGGCGAACTCCGCCGCACCGTTGGCAAAGAAGGTGAAGCGCCAAAATTCATCTTCACCCGCGTAGACCCGGCGCGGGTCAAAGGCGGGATGCCCAAATAGATAAAGCGGCACGTCAGAGTCAGGCAGTTTGGTTTCGTACACGGCAAAATCGTTGAACATAGCCGTGCCCCGCCACACCGGTTCCGCGGGAATATCCACCTTATCGGGCAAAAACCCGTAGTAAGGAATAAATACCCGCACATCGTGTCCCATCTTGCGGAGTACCTTGGGCAGGGAGCCAACCACATCTCCCATGCCGCCAACCTTCGCCAGGGGCGCTGCTTCCGCTGCCACAAAAAGAATTTCCATATCGCCCCGCTGATTGCACAAATCCTAGGTTCCAGTCTACGGGGGTATGGCCGTTCTGCCTAGACCTGCGGCCCGGTTTAGGCTGGGCTTCATCATCGCCCATAATAAAAGGTACGCGCTCAGCCCTGCCCTATGACTGCCCTCACTCTGGATCTGCGCCCGGTAATTCGCCTCACCCACGAACAATTTGAGCAAATTGCCCTGGCCAATCGTGACCTGCGTTTGGAGCTAACCGCCGATGGAGAACTAATCCTGATGCCCCCCACAGGAGGAAATACGGGTCGCCGCAACAGCGACCTGACTTATCAGGTCGAAACCTGGAATCGCCGTACTAAGCTGGGTATTGTTTTTGACTCATCCACTATTTTTCGGTTACCCAATGGAGCGGAGCGCTCACCCGATGTTAGCTGGGTGCGGCTAGAGCGGTGGCAAGCGCTTACCCTCGCTGAGCAAGATTCCTCTCCACCCTTATGTCCTGACTTTGTGATTGAGCTGCGGTCTAAAACTGACCGGCTTCAACCCCTTCAGGCCAAATTACAGGAATACCTGGCCAATGGCTGTGAGCTGGGCTGGCTAATTAATGTGCAAGATCGCCAGGTGGAAATCTATCACCCTAATCAAGCCCCAGAGGTATTAAATGAACCCGCTATCCTTTCAGGGGAATCTGTTCTACCAGGCTGTCTGTAGCAACACACAGCCTTTGGTAAAGCCGCAAGGCTACATTCTGTGAGCCTCTTCAAAGCATGATTTAAAGGAGAGCCAGGGCTTCTGGCTGAGCCTCCGGTAGGGGCTGATATTTTCCAGGCACCTGCAAAATATCGGTCAATAGCGTGCTGGGTGGTTGGCTATGGGGCCAGGCAAAGGCGTGGCGAAAGGCGGCTTCCTGGCAAGCTTGTAGGCCATCAAAGTCAATCACATCATGGGTGAGCAGGCTTTCGTACTCAAAGGGCAGGCGCACGTTGTGCAGTCCGGCATTGTCGGTGCAGATGGCAATGTCTACCCCGGCATCAAAGCAGCGGTCGAAAACCTCCTTAAGCTGGTGAATTTCGCTGAGGGTGCCCGTTTTGAGATAAGTCGTCGGGCAGACCTCCAGACACTGGCCCCGCGCCGCCACTTCTGGCAACAGTTCGGGATACTGGAGGGGAATTTGAATGCCGTGGCCCACCCGCATCAGGTAGGGCAAGAGTTGGGGGTGGCAGCCGTCTACGGTTTCATAGAGGTGGCCCGTGGTCTTTAGCCCCAGGCTTTGGGCGCGCTGGTAAAGCTCGATGAATTCTTCCATACGATCGCGATACTGGGCATCTCCCCCGGCCACATCCACCGCACAGACGTAGTTGGGGTACTGGGCCGCCAGTTCCACAATGGC
Organism: Leptolyngbyaceae cyanobacterium SM2_5_2; assembly: GCA_012031045.1. GTDB lineage: Bacteria > Cyanobacteriota > Cyanobacteriia > Phormidesmidales > Phormidesmidaceae > Nodosilinea. The sequence continues at coordinate 144 of JAAUUR010000207.1, read as the reverse complement.
CCGGTTGACCTCGTAGGGCAACCGCGAGTGCATGCAAAGAATTTGCCGCGTCACGATGGGGTAGGCAGGGCTGCTGGCTGGCCTGGCCAACAATTTCAATAATTTCTGCCATCGCCTCAATGCGCTGGTTTTGGGACAAATGCT
>JAAUUR010000206.1 GCA_012031045.1 Leptolyngbyaceae cyanobacterium SM2_5_2 | reverse complement strand
AGTGTGGGAAAAGACAGTGGCAAAACCAGCCACATTGAGCGGTTTAACTGCACCTTGCGCCAGCGAGTATCGCGTTTAGTCAGGAAAACATTATCGTTCTCGAAGAAGTTAGAGAACCATATTGGGGCAATTTGGCTCTTCGTTCACCACTACAATGCGTCCTTACCTGTTTAGCACTACCCAAAATGCAAAAATCAAAGTGAAAATCCTTAATATGTAGCTGTTTCAAGCGGCTTAAACAAGCGGCTTATCGCTGCCGTAGTGTACTATCAGCTTCAGCAGTTTATTGCTTTATATGATTGGGATCTGATGGACTGACAAAACCTGTGAAATGCCTACTACGGCGTAGGTTGAGTGGTGCGCTAGCAGACCACCCAACCCAACCAGTTCTAGCGTTGGGTGAAACGTAGTGGAACCCAACTTACTCCTGATGTTTTGTGAGCCTTACACGGTTGGGGGAGTACGCTCTAGGGCTGCTCGATCCCAATGTGCTAAATTTGCTGCGGCTTCATAAGTGCTTTGGAGAAAAGCTAGGAGTACTGCATCGGGTTCGTCAGCTTGTCTGACTACCTCATAGGGTAGGATAAACTCTTGCAACTCCGAGCTATAGAATGCCCCCTTGGGCTGGACAGGGTAATCACGGAACCCTTCCGGCGCAGGATAAGCATAAGCGTAAAAAATGGGCTCCACAACGGCCCCACCCCCCGGCCAAAAGCCGCAACTACTGACTTCATGGGAATAGGCTTCTCGTGTCACCCAATCGGCCATATTCGGAACTCCCCCTGGGTGTTCTGGCGCACGGCGACCGGAGAAACGAGTCACAGCGAGATCGAAACTGCCCCAAAAGAAATGCACAGGGCTGGATTTACCAATAAACTGGGAACGAAATAAGGTCATGACGCGATCGATCTGCACGAGAATCCGCCAGAACCGTTGTACATAGTCCGGATCATAAGCGGCGTGTTGATAGTCTTGATCGAACGGGATTGGGTCTGACACTTCTTGCGGCATCGTCCAGATGCGGACTTCAATACCGAGACTGCTCAGCGTGGTCAGCACGGTTTGGTAAAAATCTGCAACGGAGCGAGGAGTTAGTGGAATCCGTTTAGTAATACCGTCGCTAGTGTCAATTTGGAGTTGATGATCGAGAAAATCAAAGCTAATTTGAAAGTTACGAGTTCCGTAAGGGATTGCAGCGGTCGTCAGTCCACGGGGTGTGACGTAGAGAGTAGACTGCCACCAGTGATTGAGTTTAGGAGCCAAGGCCAACCGAATTTTACCGATGATTTGTGTCCATAGATGGACAGTTGTATAGGTATCCTGCCAGGCGGCTAGGGGCAAACTGGGCCAAACGGTGTCAATGGGAGCACCTTGAACAGAAACTGCCATAGGAAGCCTTCACTTAAGGAAAACATACCGAAAATCTATCAAAAGTTAGATGTTATTACAACATTTTTCCATTCATCAGGTTAAAGACCGAGTTTTAAGGCCAGTTCCTTCGCAGACAGCAAAACTGCTAACGGTGAAGCTCGACGGCGGCAGATAGCCGCAAACTCAGCGCCAAAGGTTTTGGTCTGTCTGCTGCATGTTGAATTGCTGGGCTGCTGCAAACATCATTGTTTTTCAACGACCAACCTACGGATATTCTTGCTTAAGAGCTAGCCTGATTTCAGCATCCAGTGTAGAGATTTTGTTGACTATAACATCCCAAACAATACTATAGTTTACACCGAAGTAGTTGTGAATTAATCGATCACGCATTCCAGCCATAGTTCGCCATTCAATAGCGTTGTATTTTTGACGCAACCCATCTGGCAACTGTTTAACAGCTTCACCAATTACCTCAATACTACGAACGTAAGCACGCTTCAGTGTTTCATCTTGTACAAATTATGTCTTGTCTAAACTCGTAGCACTCGTCACGATGTAGGTCGTTTCATCAAGAATATGCTGTGAATATTCACGGGCCGACGGAGACATACTTGACCTCATCTAAAGTATGTAGCCCAATGTAGGGATTCAATGACTCGACAGTAATAAGGTCAACTGCTCTGTCAAAAAGATCCTCTAGAAAAAAGGATAGGTGTATGAAGTTATCAAACGTTTTCTGGTCTAGCTCAAAAGCGACTAAGATCCAATACTCCGGACAGTTTTTCCGGTAGTGTTAGAGAAAAGCTATCCATCGCATAGAGTGCAAGTGTACAAAGAACACGGTGCACGGATTGATAGCCTCAAAAGTATCTTAGCGGGTCTGCTGGCCACAGCAGGCAGGCCATTTAGCAAACCTCAGCGACAGTTTCTGATGACGGTGATGACCACAATTTTCGTGGTCTGCGGCAAGGTCAACGGCACGAACCTGAGTCGCTACAGCGACACCAGTGAGCGCACCTACCGACGGCACTATGAGGCTGGACTGGGTCTAGAAGGCATAAACCAAGCCTTGAACAGGTCATCGCCGATGACAGCCCCCGGATAGCGGTGGTGGATGGCACCTTTACCGAGAAACGTGGCCGTCATACCTACGGCTTGGACTGGTTCGACAACGGCAAACCGCAGCGGGCCGAACGGGGGGTTGGAAGGGTCGGTGGTGGCGGTGGTCAATGTGACACAGAATATCGGCTATGCCCTATCGGCGCAGCAAACCAAGACAGGCCTGGAAGCCTCAGCCCCGGTTGCCAGCAAGAAGACACTCCCACTGTTGTCTATCTATGCTAGCTGGACAGTCAAACACTCCGTCAGATTTCGTGTCCTACACCTATCAAAATCCTCTATGGTGAGTATTAGTAACTTGAAGGTTTAGCACCTGGATAAGCTCACAAAGACTGTGCCTGTGCCCATTGCTTGAATTTTGGGCCGATGGGGGCTTTCAAGGCTGTGTTGTGGGCAACCTGGCTAGTATGGGGTAGGCAACTCGCCGGGAGTGACGCGTGTCTTTGGAATGGCTAGACCAGGCTAGAGAAGGGGATGCCAGGGCGATCGCCGCTCTCCTTAACCAGAGCTTGAAGCCCAAGGGCATTACGGTGCGGGCGGAGCGGCAGGGCTATTGCCTGTACCTTTGGCTGAGCGGCCCAACCTGCCCAGATCAAGATGTGCTGGTGGCCTACCTACGCCGCCGAGTAGAACAGTGGCAAGTCGCGTCGATTGGCATTCTACACATTCAGGCCGAGCCCACCGATGGTACAGCACCGGGTTGGCAGGTGGAGTTGTCCCTACTGGCCGAGAATATCTCCAGTTCCACAATTCCACCAGACCAGCCGCTAGAGCCTAACCCAGAGGCTGAACAGCAGACCAATGAGGAACTCACCCCCGCTGGCGAGAAGCTTTCTCTAGATGGAGCTGCGACTCTGCAAACCTGGCTGCAAAAGCGTGGCCTACCGGCCCAGGTGGCGCTTCAGGAGAAACAGCTCCACAGTCGCTGGCCAGCGGTGCGGGTCGACTAACCCCAAGCAGGCGGCGGCTCAGGTTTACACCCTGCTGGTGCGGCAAGACCTGGAGGCGCTGGGGCTAGACCAGTTTGAAACCCTGGTTGTTTCTGGGCTAAACAGTCGTAGGCAGGTGGTGTGGCGGCAAACCCTGGCCCTGCCCCGCCGTATTTCGGTGGTTAAAGATACGGATTTAATGGCCTTCGACAACCGCTACAGCAACGGCCTAATTTTTCCAGCCCTGATGGGATTGGGCCTCTTGATGAACGCAATGCCTCTGGTGAATGCGTTGTTGCAGGGCATTAAAATTTGGATTCATGAATTTGGCCATGCCACCATTGCCTGGCTGTCAGGGCGGCAGGCCATCCCACTACCGATTGGGTGGACAAGCGTAAACCCGCAGCGATCGCTATTCGTTTACCTGGGGGTGCTTACCCTGCTAGGGCTGCTGTTTTGGGCCGGACGCCGGGAGCAAAAGCGCTGGCCAGTGGGTCTGGCGGCGGGGCTGGCGATGGTACAGTTTGGCTTGACCTGGTTGATCTCCCTCGACACCTTAGATATGCTGCTGGCCTTTGGCGGCATTGGCGGTGAACTTTACCTCAGTGCCCTGCTGATGGTGGGCTTTTACTTTCCCCTACCGGAGTACTGGCGGTGGGATTTTTACCGCTTTCCGGTGGTGCTGGGGGCGGCCTTTACCTTTTGGGGGCAATTTGGGCTGTGGAAGCAAATTCGCCGGGGGGAGCCTCAATCCCCTTTGGCGGCCTCTGGGGCGACCCGGCCCACGGCGATATGAACATTCTGGCCGACCGCCACGGCTGGACACCAGGGAACATCATCAGCACTTACAACGGCCTAGCTAACCTTGCCTGCTGGTAATTCTGGGGGTCTACAGCTATGCCCTGTTTAAACAGCACCGCCATCGGTTGTTCACGCTCAGCCAGCGGTGGCTAGCCCGGTAGAGCCGCTGGCTGGGGTACATCTACAGCCGCCCTGTTAGGGGGCCAGAGTTCGACGCGTACCAGGGTTAAACGCCAAGGGCCAGGGCTGAACACAGCCCCACGACCAGGATCCCCATGCCCACAGACTGAAGAACCCGAAACAACGCCGACGGAATCCGGGGTCACCGACCCGACCCTAGACTCTGTATCAACTGCACTGGGGTTTGAAGTAGCGAGATAGTCATTTGTTCTACCTATCGAAAGGATAAGGGGCAGAAAAATTCAGGGAACCCTAGTATTGTGATAGAAGCCGATTGGCAGCAGAGGGATGACCCATGAGTGAATGGCTAGACCATAGTGTCGTAGTAGACGTAGACGTTCCCGTTGAGACCTCATGGGAGCTCTGGTCAGATCTGGAGCAAATGCCTCGCTGGATGAAGTGGATTGACTCCGTTAGGATCACTGAAGATAACCCCGAAATCTCGGAATGGAAGCTGGCCTCGCGGGGGTTGGAGTTTACTTGGCGTTCCAAAATTACCAACCTGGTCACTCACCAAATCATTCAATGGGAAGCCATTGACGGCCTGCCCAACCGGGGAGCCATTCGTTTCTATGACCGTAAAGATGGTAAGTCTACCGTTAAGTTAACCGTTTCCTACGCAGTACCAGCCATTATTAAGTGGATGGATGGCCTATTTTTGGGGCGTTTGGTTGAATCCACCCTGCAATCTGACTTGAATCGCTTCCGCGACTATGCCGTAGTGGCGTACCAGCAGCCTGCTTCGTAGGACGCTAGAGCATTGATGGGGCGGTTAGTAGAGCGCATTAAGCAGCGCCTAGCCCGGTTTGAGTTTGCAGCTCTGTTTCGAGATGAACTGGGCTGGGATATGCCGTCTGTGGATGGTAATCCCCAACGGCACCCGTTGAGGCAGTGCCTTGCTCACCAGGGCTCGTCCTGGGTTTGGTTGAGGGCTGAGTGGACGCCTGAACTGCAAGGCGGTGACCTTCTCCTACTTCAGGAAACCATGCCGGGTGAGGCTGGTGCCGATCCGTTGATAATTGCCGTTACCGCTGACGCTACCCGTAGCCTGTGGTGCTGGCAAACCGGGGCGACTGACTCACCGGTTTGGCGTACCCGCGTTATGGTGCGCGGCCAGGAAGATGGCGCTTGGGCTAGTCAACTAGCCAGACTGCACCACGAGCACTGGGGGGTCGAGCAGCGCTTGGCCAGTGCCCTGAACGGACTGGATATACCGTTGACACCGGAGCATTTCAGCGGATTTCATCAAAGTTGGCAAGCCCTAAGTCAGGCGCTTACTCCCTTGCCTGACGTGGCGGCTCGCCGCCGTTATGGCCTGTGCCTACTGCTGCGCCTGGTGGCAATGGCGGCCCTGCAACAGCGGCGCTACTTGAATAACGACGAGTGGTACTTACACAATCTGTTTGGCCAAAGTCAGCAGCGGGGGCGAGATCGCTTTTTCTCGACAGTTTGCAACCTCTCTGCCAGCAAGGGTTTTCGCTACCCCTAGAAGAACGCCTCCCAACCTTTGCAGAGCGCTTTGGGGAGATCCCGTTTTTACCCACCCGGCTGTTTGCCGCCGGGGAGTTAGACCTGAGCTGGGGCCAGCGCCCTATCCCCGATGCCGCCTTTGAGCCGGCTCTGACCTGGCTGGGCGATCTATTAATGGAACCGGCTACTGAGCTGGCCGATTGGCTAGCGGAGATCTTTGAAAAGGCCGTGAACAGCCGCGATGGTCTGGGACTGGTGACACCCGAGCCAGTGCTTTGGGGCCTGAGCGATCGCACCCTCAACGCCACTGTGCTCGACTGGGCGACTGCTCTCACCGGGCAGGTCTATCGCGATATTCATCATTTACTGAGGCTGATTTCGCCGGGGCAGGCAGTTGCGTTGCTGGCAGAACTGGGGCAGCTCACCCTGCTTGACCCAGCCTGTGGATCGGGCCGCTACCTACGAGTAGCGCTACATCAGCTGCTCTATTTGGCCCAGAGCTTAACCGCCATAGCCGCTCTAGAAGAAGACCAGATTGGCCCAGATTGGGTACAGTCGTCCCTAGCTGGCACCGCTGATGGAACGCCCTCCTCCGTCAGTGTGGGCCTCTATCGCCACCTGGCTACCCATAGCCTCTACGGTGTTGATCTCTGGCCAGAAGCCGTGGAAATCGCTCGTTTGCAGAGCTTCCTGGTGGGAATGCAGCACACCCGCCGTTCCCAAGACCTGACTAGCCTGCCGGATTTAACCTTGACTATCCTGCATGGCAATGCCTTAATGGGGCTGGTTACGGTGGATTCTGAGCGTTTTGACCAAGTTCCCGCTAAGGGTCGTCGTAGCGCTACGACCTCTCCGGTGGCGGATGTTCCTCCCCGCCAGGGCAACCTGCTACAGCCTCTGATGGCCCAGACCTACCAGACCATTCTGGCCGAACGCCAAGTGCGACTAGAGCATTACCACAGCCAGACCCAGCTTTTGGCGGAAACCGGCAGTGTGCCCGCCTACGCCCAGGCGGATTTTTTGCGCGAGCGCTCGAAGATCTCAACCAAACGGCCCAGGCCAAACTCACCCACCTGCTCTGGAACGAAGCCAGCCAGCAGCTAGGGATCCGCGTTCCTAGCCTGGACCATACTGGCCACCGCCATAACCGCCCGCTGACCCTGGCCGATGTAGAAGCCTCAGTCCCCTTTCACTGGGGGTTTTACCTGCATAGGCTACTGCGCGATCGAGGCGGTTTCGACCTGATTCTGAGCCACTTTCCCGATGGCGTGGTGCAACCTACCGAAGCCAGTTTTCTAGAATCCCATCAAGACCTATTTGAGGCCAAAAACGTAGCCCCTTCCACCTTTCTGCATAACCACAAACAGGTTTTGATCATCGATCCAGACTTAACCCTGGCCTGGGCCAAGTATCGTGCCCAGTTTGCCCTACCCAGTCAGTATTTTCGCCGCTCTGGCCACTATCCCCACAGTGGTCAGAGCCGCTCTGGCCAAACTCAGAGACTCTACTGGTCGCGGCTGTTTTTAGAACGCAGTCTGCAACTCCTGCGCCCAGGTGGTCGCTGTGGTGTGATGTTGCCCCCTTTCTGGGGCCGCCGCCAACAGTGGCCCACTGCGGCATTGGCTAGAGGCTCAGGCCAGCATCGGCAGCGTGGTGGATATTTCCAACCATCGGCGGCTGTGGCCAGACCTATCGCCGCGCACCGGCATGAGTCTGCTGTGGCTCAAACACCAGGGACGCACCCAGGGCAGTCCCTACAGCGCCTATCGGCGGGCCGCCAATGCCCCTACCGCAGACACCCTAGACGCCTGCTGCAACGCCTGATCCACCTGGCGGAATAGGCTGGGCAGGTCGGTGGAATTATCCAGCACTCGGTCGGCCTGGGCGATTTTCTCAGCCAGGGGCATCTGGTTTTGGATTCTGGCCTCGGCCTGCTCAAGACTCAGCCCATTGCGAGCCATCAGCCGTTGCCGCTGCTGCCCCGGCCCACAGGCTACCACCCAAATTTCCGTCACCTGGTCAGTCAAATTAGCCTCAAATAACAGAGGAATGACCTGCACCACCACCGGTATCTTTTGCCGGTCTGCCATTGCTGTAGCAAAGCACTGCCGCACGAAGGGATGAATTTGCTGTTCCAGCCAAACTTTTTCACCTGAGTCGTTGAAAACAATTTCGCCCAGCCTGGGGCGATTCAGGGAACCGTCGGGATGCAGCAGAGCAGGGCCGTAACGATTCACAATAGCTGCTAAAGCCAGACTACCCGGTTCTACAGCCTCGCGGGCATAAACATCGGCATCCAAAACCGGCAGGCCATGCCGCTCCTGCAGGTACTGCGCGACGGTGGACTTGCCCGTAGCAATGCCACCCGTTAACCCGATGATTCGCTGGCCCATGCCACAATGGCCTCCGTCAACGCTTCCAGGGTGTAGTCTTGGGGTTCAATGTCCACTCGTCCTAACTGCTGATAACTCGTTTCCGAGGTCTTGGGGCCAATGGAGGCGATCGCTACTCCCTCCAGTACACTACGCCAGTTAACCCCCAAGCCTTGTTCTAAAAGCTGAATTGTATGCACCACGGTCTTAGAACTAGCGAAGGTGATAACGTCTACCTGCCGCGCCTGCAAAGCCGCCAGGGCCAAGGGATCGGGCAACAGAGGACACCCCGACTCGTAGGCCCCCACCTCGACCACCGCCGCCCCCGCCGCCGAAAACTCCTGCACCAGCACCTCTCGTCCCCCACTTTCGACCCTGGGGAAGAGGATCCGCTGACCCGCTACCGCTTCCGGGAAATGGCTGACCAGGGCATCGGCTACAAAATCTGGCGGCACAAAGTCGGGGCGCAGTCCTCGCTGTTCTATCACGGCAGCGGTCTTAGTGCCGACAACAGCAATCTTAAGGGCCGCCAAAGCCCGTAGATCCTGGCCCTGCCCTAGCAGGCGATCCAAAAAGAAATTTACAGCATTGGCGGAGGTCAGGATCAGCCAGTCAAAGGCCGAGAGGGTGCGATCGCGCCATCCAGTGCCGCCCAGCTTGAGGGCGGGCGAATTTCCAACGCTGGTAGCTCGACCACCCTGGCCCCCTGGGTAGCCAGCAACTCGGCAAACTGGCTAGATTGACCAGCGGCACGGGTGATGAGGATGGTTTTGGTGTGGAGG
>JAAUUR010000205.1 GCA_012031045.1 Leptolyngbyaceae cyanobacterium SM2_5_2 | reverse complement strand
CTTCTGCATTCTCACCTTTTTTATCCTGGCGGCGGTGGGGCTAACCCGTCAGCAGGCCATTGATTTGGATTTGCCCGCCGCTCAAACCGGCCAGCCTTTGCCTGGGCAGGTTGGCCAGGGAGGAATTAGCGATCGCCTTTACGTCAGCGTTGATAATTTGGGGCAGATCTACCTCGACCAGCAGCCCGTTACGCTGGATCTGCTCTACGATGTGCTGCTTCAATTTAACCAGGTTAACCCCACCGGGTTAATCGTCCTCTATGCCTCCCGCGACGCCCGCTATGAGGATGTCGTAACGGTGCTGGACGTGCTGCGTTCCGTAGGGGGTGATCGGGTGGCTTTGGCTACCCTTCCCAGAGATCTCAATCTAACCACCCCCGGAGCTGACCCCAGCACCCTACCCGAAGCCCTGCCCCAGGGCTCTGATTTTGATCCAGCGGCCCCCATCTTCCCGGATCAGCCCAGCCTACCGCTAGATCAACCCAATGACGCGGAGTTACTTCAGCCGGGCTCACAATTCCCGGTGGCACCAGATAACTTCTCTGAGCCAAATCCTGGCAATGCCCCGGCTCAGCCCTAGGGGCGATAACAAAAGGAATCTTACCCAGCGAGTGATCGGCGTCACAACTTTATAGTTAGGCCGATCATTCAGGATTCCCTAAGTTGGCGTTATGCTAACTAGCTGAAGGCTTCGGCTAGCCTAGCGCCAGTCCATCAAGCCAAGGGTGGCATCTTTGTAAAAATCTCTAGTAAGCTAAAGAATTATTCTATGATTTATGGCTGAAAGTATTGAAATCTTCTGAAAAACTTTAAAGGCAAAGCCCCCACTCCCCTTAGCCAATGCCCCAGTGGTGCAGCATCAGGTGGTTTGGGTTCATCCTATCACCGTTAATTTAGACAAAAGGTATCGCTATGGCGGAAGCCAAAATCCTTGTTGTTGATGATGATCCTGCGATCCGTAACTTGATTTATCGGTTCCTGACTAAGCAAGATTATGAAATGGAAGCCGCCGAGGACGGGAAAAAGGCTTTGGCGGTTTTTGAGCAATTTACCCCAGACCTGGTTATTTTAGACGTTAATTTGCCCGATACTAACGGTTACGAGCTGTGTAAAGAAATGCAGTCTCGTACGAATGTATTTATCCTGATGTTGACCAGTCGTACCGACGAATCTGATAAAATTCGCGGTTTCAATGAAGGAGCAGACGACTATCTCACCAAACCCTTCAGCCTGCTTGAGCTAGAGGTCAGGGTCGGGGCCATTCTCAAACGCCAACGCCCGGTTACCGCCGCCGAGCAGCAGTGTTTGACCTTCAATAGCCTGTCCATTGACCCGGTACGGCGGGAAGTGATGCTCCACAATGAAATGGTGCCGCTCACCGCCTTAGAGTTTGACCTGCTTCATTTTCTGGCCAGCCATCCAGGGCGAGTTTGGCGGCGGGCCGAACTGATCCAGAAAGTATGGGATTACGACTACGTGGGAGATCAACGAGTTGTGGATGTCCACGTTGGCCAAATTCGTAAAAAAATCGAGAAAGACATCAACGAGCCGGCGCTGATTCAAACTGTTCGCGGCGTTGGCTACAAGTTTGAGCCTCCCCAAACCGAGGGAGAAGCAGCGGTAGTAGAGGGGTAGGGGAAGTGGTTAGGTTAGGTTGTAAGTAGTCGATAGCTAGATTACGAATTGGTAGCTAGGTCGTCAGTAGTTGTTGGCTACGAATTGGTAGCTAGGTTCTCAGGAGTTGTTGGCTAGGTAGCCAGTAGCCTGTGGTTAGAACGTCTCTAAACCCACTATCTCGCTACCCGCTACCCACCCAATTACCTACCCCCCACCTACTATTCTCCACCGTCCTCCCCATCCTTACGGCTCTGGTTCCGATAGTTCCAGGCGTGCTTAAGCAGTTTGCTCCAGGTGCGGCCAACCTTTTTAGGCGTCCAGCCCAGGGTTTGGGCAATGGCCTCATCGGTGAAGGTGGCATCGCTGGCTTGGGTTTGCTTGAGGGCAATAAAACGCTGCTCCTGGGCTGGCAAACTGGCCAGGAAGCCTGTCCATTCCTCTGGCGTCATTCCTAAACTGGCGTCTAGGTTAACGCCCAGCCACTGGTGAACCAGTTCCCACTCGTGCTGCTGAGAAAATTTTTCGACGTGGTACTTAAAGCGCTGCTGGAGATAGTCGCGCTGGCGGGGTGAGAGCCCCAGAATGTCATCGATTTCGGCGGCTGAGCAGTCTTCTAGCTTCAGGGTAAGGTAGTCGATGCAATCGAACTGGCTTTGGGCTTTAAAGTAATCAATCAGAGCCGTTACGACGCGATCGCGCATCACCGCCTCACCAGGATCGTAAGCGTCGGCCATCATCTTCTCCCGTACCTGCTGGAGCACCGAGCTGCGAGCGTGGGCCTCGGCTTCTTCTGTTTTGGCGCCATCGGTAACCAGCCCCATGTCAATTGGGGTTTCTGCCGGTTGGCGACGACTGAAGGCTTGGGCCCGCAGCACAATCAACTGCTGGTTGTGACGACCGGCCAGGGTAATGCGCCGTTTGGCATACTGCTCACTAAAGGCCATATACTCGGCCAATTCTAAGCGGGTGCGGGGGGTATAGGTGGGCGCAAGTTGATGCTCGCGGCGAAAAGCATTGAGCACTTCGATGTAGAAGGTCTGCATGAAGTCTTCCAGCAGCGCGTAGCGGCCCTGAAAATTTAGATAGCTACCAGCCGGAGCCACATGACGATAGACAATGGCGCTAAGGCTGCTGTGCAGATCGACACGGCCTTTTTCTGAGCCAAGGTTGTAGTAAGTGAGGCACTTGTCAACCCGATGGCGCACTAGGGCCATTTGCCAGTGGGCCACGTCTCCAGAGGTCTGGATGCGATCGCTACGGCGGCAGATTCGTTCTACTTCAATAGCTAGACGCTCAGCCACATTCTCTAGCCCACCAGGCCGTCGCTGGAGATGGGCCTCAAACAATTGCTGAATCATGGCTACCAGTTCTGGATTTGATCCATCTTCTGAAGTAGGCAGGGGAGTAGAGTCAGAGGGAGGGGGGGGGTTCCCCGCAAACGATGAAGCCATAGCAAAGCAGGTAGATGCGGTCTTCATGGATACCCAATCCTAGCAACGACACAGCGATGAACACTAGCCAAACTCTAATTTGGCTCGGCGTGTCTCACCTAAAAGCATCATCAATGGGGTAGCCAAAATTCCTAGAACGATGTGGCAGTGCTTAAATTGTCTCAGGAGAAATATCGTTTTATGGTAGATCTTTGGTCCAGAACCGTTAACTTGCCTACACCAGTTGGGCTCCCCAGTCGCAAGCGAGCTCCCAGCCTAGACCCTGCCGGACAATAACGGGGGCCTCGTCGGTTAAATCCAGGATGGTAGACACCTCGTAGGTCATAGGCTGGTCATCATCGACAATGATATCGACCTGTTTCTCCAGGGCATCAAACAACGTGGCTTGATCGATGGGTTGATGGTGGTTATGACCCAGAGGATCAGCCATCAGGCTTAGGGCCGAGGTCGAAACAATGGGGTTGCCGAGAGCCTCTAGAAGGGCCAGGCAAACGGCGTTATCGGGAACCCGAATGCCGGTGGTTTTTCGTTTGGGAGCCATGACTAAACGTGGCACCTGCTTAGACGCCGGTAATAAAAACGTAAACGGCCCCGGAATCAGGCGGCGAATAATGCGATAGGCACTATCGCTGACCACGGCGTAATCGGCAATGTTAGACAGCGACGAACAGAGAAAGGTGAGGGGCTTATCGTTGGCCAGTTGCTTAAGCTGCCGTACGCGCTGTATCGCGCCTTTATGATTGAGGTCGCAACCAATAGCGTAGACTGTGTCTGTGGGGTACAGGGCCACAGCCCCCTGCTGCAAAGCTGTAGCAATGGCCTGGGTCTTGCGGGGTTGAGGGGTGTCGGAATGCAGCCGGTACACGGTTGCCATAGTGCGGTCTCCTGAATAATCCGGCCTTGGGGGAGGGAATAGGTTCTGGATGACTCGGTTCATTCTGGAGCCCAACCCTGACCTCTAAACCCTTGCCTTTCTATCTTGAGAGAATTCTGGCTGAGTCCAGCTGATTTGTATGAAAACGATAGCCTACCTTGACTGCCCAACGGGTATTTCTGGTGACATGTGCCTGGGGGCCGTCCTGGATGCGGGTGTGCCCCTCAGCTATCTACAGACCCACCTAGCAGGGTTGGGCTTGAATCATGAGTTTAGCCTTACCGCTGCGCCTACTCACCGCCAGGGTTTGCGAGCGCTCAAGGCCGAAGTGACGCTGATCGGCACCGCAAAACCACCGGCCCAAAACCAGGTTGGAAATAGCCATCATGGTCATTTCCAACATCCCCATAGTGGCGAACACCATGCCCATCCCACCCAGGCCACTTTAGATGAGACTCGCCCCCCCCCCCAAGGCTGATGCGGCCTTAGTTCAAGCTAACGACCCCAAGGAACCTGCCGCTGGCTCAGATCCCTCAAACCAGGGCCAGGCGAGGCACCTACCAGCCATCGAGGCCCTGATTACCCAGGCCAATCTGCCAGAACGGGCCTGTCGTTGGAGTTTATCGGTTTTTCGCCAGTTGGCTGAGGCGGAAGCAGCGGTTCACGGCATTGCCGTAGACCAGGTGCACTTTCACGAGGTGGGTGCTACCGATGCCATTGTGGATATCGTTGGTACCTGCCTGGGGTTAGATTATCTCGATATCGACTCCCTGGTGTGCGCTCCATTGCCGACCGGTAGCGGGCGGGTCAGAGCAGCCCACGGCTGGCTAGCTATCCCTGCTCCAGCCGTGCTGAAATTGATGGAGCAGCGGCAAATGCCAATCTACAGCAATGGCCTAACTGGAGAACTGGTCACCCCCACTGGAGCTGCCATTGTGGCCGCTCTGGCCCAGCGGTTTGGCGATCCACCAGCAATGCAACTACAGCGTGTAGGCTTAGGGGCTGGCCGGAAAGAACTGCCAGTAGCCAATGTTCTGCGGCTGTGGGTAGGCACCGCCAGGGAGGAACAGGCGCTGTAGGTCAAGTCCCTGAGGCAATAGCCCATCCAGCCGCCGAGCTGCCCCAGGCTACTACACCACAGACGGTGGCTGTGCTGGAAACCCAGGTCGATGATATGGTGCCCCAGGCCGTTGGCTACCTCTACGAACGCTTGTTTGCAGCCGGGGCGCTGGATGTATTTACCCAACCAGTAGCCATGAAAAAATCTCGACCTGGGCTGCTGATTACCGTTATCTGCCAGCCAGAAGCCGAACTACGCTGCACAGACGTGCTTTTTGCCGAAACCCCAACCCTGGGTATTCGCCACCAGCACCAGCAGCGTCACAGCCCTAACCCGAGACTTCCAGTCCCTGAATACGCCCCATGGCACAGTCACCATGAAAATTGCCTACCATCCCCAGACGCAGGCCATTATCAACGTCCATCCCGAATACGAAGATTGTGCCGCACTGGCCCGCCAGCATGCCCTACCCTGGCAGGTCATTTACCAAACCGCCCTGAGCACCTGGTACCAACGCAACAGGGCCACGGTATAGCCGCCGCCCGCCGCTCTCGGCGTTAGGATAAAGAGGGATCAGCGCTATCTGGATTAAACTTCGATAACCCCATCCTCTGGGAAAAAATCCGAAAGGTTTCCAGGTCTTCTAAGCTGTAGGCCAGCAAAGGGGCTTGCTCAGCGGATTCATCTATCCTGACCAGGTTGTACTCGGTGTTTTCAGCGTAGATGGCAAAGGTTACCTGAAACACTTCTAAAAAATTAATCACCCATTGACAATCCTGCCGGGGAAAGCGCTCGTAATAGCGGATTAGGTCGGCAATTCTGACTTCCAAGTAAAGCTGGGAGTTGCGAGAAATCAGCACTAGCTTCAGTAAAATAATCGCCAGTGTGAGGGCATTTCCCTGGGAAAGAATCAGGCTGAACAGGGGAGAGGGCTGTTCCTGATTTTCGGTCATCAGGTAGTCAATCACCCGGTTGCTCGTACGCAGCAGCAGTGAACTATCCAGGGGTTGATTGTTGTACTCAGTGTAAAGGGTGCTTCAGCTTGGCTCGTAGGTGGCTGTCAATTTGCCGAGCGATAGGGTTAGCGTTAACGGTGTAGAGCAGGTATTTTGGCAGGTTGGCCTTAAAGTTGACGTAACTGGTGTTCCTAGTCTGTTCTAGAAACAGCCTAGACAGGTTTCTATAGCTGAAATCTCCCCGCTTGGCGACCATAGCTTTGATCAGCCGGAGGGTGCTATCACCCAGGGCTGTGGGGTTTTTAATTGACTGGCGGGGTGGTATGGCTGATTGAGAATAAGCTGTATACATGGCCAAGTCAAACTTAAACTGATCCTTAAGACGGTGAGACAGTGCCCTGGCCGCTTGGCGTTGCTCAATGGGATTGGCCTCGTTGACGTATTGAGGCACTAGCAGATAGGACGTGTAGCGATTCACCCATTCTCCGGGGCGATTGATGGTGCGATCCCCCACCAACCGGGCGGCGAATAACTTAAGGTCTTGAAAGTCTTGGCAGGCAACGAAATTACTAAGCCAGTGGCGCAGACGCTTTAGGGTTGGTGAGAGGGTGCGGCGCTGGAGTAGCGGATCATCAAAAAGATTGACGAGGGCTTGAATATAGTCAAACTGGCGAGCAACCTCCCAGTTATTGACCAGAATGTAGCAACAGCGCTTGATCGTGTTACGAAACTCAACTTCGTCGTTGGAAAACAAAATAACGTGCAGAGCGGGCAGCGTTTGAGAGCTTACCGAGTCAATGTGCTGAATGAAGAGGT
This sequence comes from Leptolyngbyaceae cyanobacterium SM2_5_2, assembly GCA_012031045.1. Taxonomy (GTDB): domain Bacteria; phylum Cyanobacteriota; class Cyanobacteriia; order Phormidesmidales; family Phormidesmidaceae; genus Nodosilinea. The sequence goes on along the minus strand of JAAUUR010000205.1, from coordinate 2,283 downwards.
GACGAAACTCGTCAAGCACATCTTCAGGGGGCCACGCTTTAACAATATCCAGCAAAAAATTGTAGATAACCTGCTGTGCCTGCGGGAGGCTAAGCCCAGATTGAGAAACGTCATCATTCCATTCCATTGAACGGTAGCTCAATTCAGTTCCACTCGACATAGGCTAGGCGCACCTGATGACGTCTACACGTAACCCAGAGCTAGCTAAACGAAGAGCCGGGCGAGGTGATCACTCCAGCCTTCACTATTCTGCCCACGATATGGCAGGGCATTGCCGACCCAGTTTTCTATGCTGTCGCAAGAACGCTGGCCTGCCTGCCGATGCTTACGTAAACGCAATAAGATTGGGTATAAGATAACACATGGAAGGCGTTTTACATAGTGCTTGAACGCAGATCGGGCAAACCCATTGGCGGTCTAAATCTGAAATGTCTAAATCTGAAATGTCTAAATCTGAAATGTCTAAATCCGAAATAACTAGACTCCGACGAGTTCCAGAGGCTACAGGGCCAGCCTCTGGATTGCTGTTGACTGTTACATTAACCCTTAGACTTTAAGCAGGCTTGCTTAAGCGCCTACAAAAGCTAGGCAAAAGTTTACTACGAGATTAGCTCTGCTGTCGTTAGCCTAGCCGCCAAATCTCAGCAACAATAGGATAGTAATGGGGGCGGAGGGACTTGAACCCTCACGACCGCTATGGTCAACGGATTTTCATTCTCCCACAGCTTTCGCTGTTGCCTGAGCTGCAATAGCCTAACCCAGGCTTTGAGAATTGGACCCTCCCTTTACCCTCGACTTGACGTTAGGGTAGCTCCCGTCGGGCCTCTGCACCTTCCAGCTAAGCAGATAGCTGGCTTGGCTCAGGATTGCCATGTCCCTAATGGGCTTGAGGCGCGTCTAACGCCTAAAGCTGCAGGGAGTTAGGTTTCCCTGAATTTGAGAGCATTCACTTAGCAGATTTTCTCCACTAAGGCCCAGTTTTCTAAGTCCGTAGCGTCTACCATTCCGCCACGCCCCCGTAGATGTTCTGACCCAGTCTAGCTCAACCGGCCAAAACACAGAGTTCTATTCCAACATCAAGTGGAGCCAATTGCAACCATTCAATCAATTATTTACCAGGAAACTTAACGGGGCTTACAATAAGCTACAAGCCCTGGCAAGTTTAGTCGCGGTTTGAAAGAGCAGCCCCTTTATGGTTTACAAATTGGTCTATGGCACTCTCTAGCGATGTGATGTTAACCTTGGCCTCCTACGGGGCACTAGCTGGCATTTATTTAGTGGTTGTGCCGCTGGCTCTGCTGTTTTATCTAAAGCAACGCTGGTGCGATGCGGGCTCCATCGAGCGAACGCTGCTGTACGGGTTGATGTTTGCCTTTTTCCCCGGCGTGCTGGTATTCAGCCCTTTCCTGAACTTTCGGCCAGCCTCCCGCAAGTTGGTGTCTTAACAAAGTGCCATGCGACGTATTGATGTTTTAGGGTTGGGCCTGGGTTTATTTTTGGCGGGCGGGGGCCTATTTGTGGCGCTGCGTCTGTTTGGGCTAGATGGCATTACCGCTGGCATCTGGAGCCAGGCGGTTATGGTGATTGGCGTAATCGGCTGGTTGCTGACCTATCTGCTGCGAGTGGTTACCCATAATATGACTCTCAACCAGCAGATGGATAACTACGAGTCGGCGGTTCTCCAAAAGCGTTTGGAAGAACTCACCCCAGAGGAACTCGCCGCCATTCAAGCTAAGTTAGAGGCAGAAAAAGCCTCTAGCTAGGCCGGGCTAAGCCTCGGATTGAATGGCTTTAGCCATTGGGTTGGGAGCTGAGTTTTGGCAGGGTAAGCCGTTTGACGGCTTGAACTGAAAACTCAGTTTCTGCTAGGCTCTGGTGCAGTCTTGGTCTAGAATTCTGTATTGGACGTTTTATCCGCCAGTACCACTGCTATGGCCCATGTTTCCGAGCGCTTTACAGCTTTGAGATCGCGCGGCGAGTGCGCCCTCATTCCCTTTATTACGGCTGGCGACCCAAATCTGGAAACCACAGCGGCGGCACTTCAGGTGCTCGATCAAAACGGCGCAGATTTTATTGAGCTGGGGGTTCCCTACTCTGACCCTCTGGCCGATGGTCCGGTAATTCAGGCGGCGGCGACCCGCGCTTTGCGGCAGGGCGTAACGCTAAACCAGGTGCTAGAACTGGTTAAAGCGGTTAGCCCCAAACTGCAAGCCCCATTGATTTTATTCACCTACTACAACCCCATTCTCAACCGCGGCATTGATACCTTCATGGAGGACATTG